>NZ_JBHYRN010000007.1:0-249420 GCF_042749305.1 Nocardia sp. NPDC058705
GAGCTGCTGGCGACCGAGATCCCGCCGAACGTCTACGAAGGACTCAAGAACAACAAGGCCCTCGAGGTCCACGTCTTCGGACGTCGCGGCCCCGCGCAGGCCAAGTTCACGCCGCTCGAGCTGCGCGAACTCGATCACTCGCCGACGATCGAGGTCATCGTCAACCCCGAAGACATCGACTACGACGAAGGCTCCGAAGCCGCGCGTCGTAACTCCAAGCAGGTCGACATGGTCGCCAATACCTTGGAGCAGTGGGCCATTCGCGATCACGGCGATCGCCCGCACAAGCTGTTCCTGCACTTCTTCGAGTCCCCGGCCGAGGTCCTCGGTGAAGACGGCAAGGTCGTCGGTTTGCGGACCGAGCGCACCCAGCTCGACGGGACCGGCAACGTCAAGGGGACCGGCAACTTCACCGACTGGGACATCCAGGCTGTGTACCGCGCCGTCGGCTACCTCTCGCAGAACATCGCCGACATCCCGTTCGACGACCGCACCGGCACCATTCCCAACGAGTCAGGACGCGTGCTGATCGACCCAGGCGCGCGGGGGAGTGCGCGGTACCTGACCGGCGTCTACGTCACCGGCTGGATCAAGCGCGGCCCCGTCGGCCTCATCGGCCACACCAAGGGCGACGCCAACGAAACCGTCGCCTGCCTGCTCGCCGATCGCGCGCTCTTGGCACCAGCGCCGCGACCGGACCCCGACGCGGTGATCGATCATCTGGTCGCAGCGGGTGTTCCGTTCACGACCTGGGAAGGCTGGTACCGCCTCGACGCCCACGAACGGGCACTGGGCGAACCCGAAGGACGCGAGCGGATCAAGGTCGTCGCACGCGCGGACATGCTGCACGCCAGCCTGGCTCAGTGAGGAACAGCTCATGGAATTCCCGACCGAACCACAGATCGCAACCGCGCTCGCAGGTGTCGACGACCCCGAAATCGGCCGTCCCATCACTGAATTGAACATGGTCGAGACCATCGACATCGATGGGCACGGAGCTGTCGCCGTGCGCATCCTGCTCACCGTCGCAGGCTGTCCACTGCGGACGAAGATCAGCAACGACATCCGTGCAGCCGTGACCGCGGTGCCCGGCGTCACCGGGGTCGACATCGACTTCGGCGTGATGACCGAGGAACAGCGCCGCGAGCTGCGCCTGCAGCTACGTGGGCCCGACTCGGAGACGATATCGGCGCTCGCACAGCCGGATTCGCCGACCCGCGTCTACTGCGTGGTCTCGGGCAAAGGCGGGGTGGGCAAGTCCAGCGTCACCGTCAATCTGGCGGTGGCGCTGGCCCGGCGCGGCCTGCGCGTCGGCATCATGGACGCCGACGTCCACGGACACTCGGTGCCCGCGATGCTCGGAGTGTCCGCCACCCCCACCCTGGTGGAGCGAATGATGCTGCCGCCCATGGCCTTCGGGGTTCGGGTGATCTCGATCGGCATGTTCGTCGAAGACAACGCCCCTGTCGTCTGGCGAGGGCCCATGCTGCACCGCGCATTACAGCAGTTCGTCAACGACGTGTACTGGGGTGAGCTGGATGTTCTGCTGATCGATATGCCACCCGGCACCGGCGACGTCGCCATCTCCCTCGCCCAATTGCTGCCCGCCGCACAGCTTCTCGTCGTCACCACCCCGCAACGCACCGCGGCCCGCATCGCCGAACGCGCGGGCGCCGTCGCCGCGCAGACCGGTCAGCGGGTGGCAGGCATCATCGAGAACATGTCCTGGTACGACACACCCGACGGCACCCGCCACACTCCCTTCGGTGCGGGCGGGGCCACCGCGGTGAGCCGTGCGCTGAGCGGGCTGCTCGACACCCACTGCCCCGTCATCGGCCGGATCCCGTTCGACCCGACGGTCTGCGCGGCAGGTGACGAGGGTGCGCCGTTCGTCCACACCGACCCCTCCTGCGCGCCGTCGAAAGCCGTCGGGGAGATCGCGGCAACCCTCGCGCCGATCGTGCGTCGCCCGCTGCCGGTGACCCCCGTCACCCCAGCGATGGTCTGAGTTCCTGGCGAAATAGTGCGTAAGCGGAGCTGACGGCTCTAGTCTGTTACCGCTACGCACTGTGGAGGTTGGATCAATGACGGTCGAGATCGTGACCGAACCGGCACCGGAGGACCTGTGGACCGGATCGGGCCAGGCGACCGGTGCGCCGCCGACGTCGATGATCGAGCGGATGACGCTCATCCTGGACGCGTTCGACGCCGCCACTCCCACGCTGACACTGCTGGGACTCGCCGAACGCACCGGGCTGCCGCGCTCGACCGTGCACCGCATCCTCGACCAGATGATCCGGTTGCGCTGGCTCGCGCACACCCCCGGCGGCTACCGGCTCGGGCTGCGGGTGCTCGAACTCGGCGGGCTCGCGGCCGAGCAGAACGAGCTGCGCGAGGTGGTGGGGCCATTGCTGTACGAACTCAGTCAGCGCACCGGAATGGTGGGCCACCTCGCGGTGCTGGACGGGCGCGAGGTGTTGTTCCTCGACCGGTCGGGTGGCCGTGGTCGGATGGTGATTCCGACCCGCGTCGGCGGCAGGCTGCCCGCGCACACGACCGCCGTCGGCAAGGCGCTGCTGGCCACGCTGGAACCCGGGATCGCGGAGGCCTCGCTGCGCGGCAACGCCGTCGCACGGACCGCGCGCACGATCGTCGACCGCGCCGAACTGCTCCGCGAACTCGCGCGCATCCGCAACCGTCAGGGCGTGGCCGTCGATACCGAGGAGTCGTTGCCCGGCGTCGGCTGTGTGGCGGTGCCGATCCGTGGCCGCGGTGTCGCGGTGGCGGCGATCTCGCTGTCGGGCACGGTCAGGGGTGAGCGCACCGCACTCGACACCGCGCGGCTGGCTCGCGCGCTCGCCGAGGTGGCCAAGGAGGCTTCGCGCACCCTGTCACCTCGGCATCCGCACTAGGTGGTCTTCGCGATCGCCCTTCCGGCCGCCCGGCCCGAGAAGATGCACCCGCCGAGGAATGTCCCTTCCAGCGCGTTGTAACCGTGCACGCCGCCACCGCCGAACCCGGCGACCTCACCGGCGGCGTACAGGCCGGGGAACACCGAGCCGTCCGGGCGCAGCACCTGCGAATCGAGGTCGGTCTGCAGGCCGCCGAGAGTCTTGCGGGTGAGCACATTGAGGCGCACCGCGATGAGCGGGCCGTGGGACGGGTCGAGGATGCGGTGCGGTTTGACGACGCGGACCTTGTCGCCGAGGTACTTGCGGGCGCTGTTGATCGCGACCACCTGCGCGTCCTTGGCGTAGGAGTTGGCGACCTCGCGGTCCCTGGCCACGATCTGGTGTTCGAGGGTGGCCACGTCCAGCTTCGGTCCGCGGGCGAGCTCGTTCATGCCGTCCACGAGCTCGGCCAGTGATTCGGCGACCACGAAGTCCACGCCGTGCTTCTTGAACGCCTCCACCGGACCCGGCGCGCCTTTGGCGAGCCTGCTGCGCGCCGTGAGTTTCAGGTCCTTGCCGGTGATGTCGGGGTTCTGTTCCGAACCCGACAGGGCGAATTCCTTCTCGATGATCGACTGGTTCAGCACGAACCAGGAGTAGTCGTAGCCGGTCGACAGGATCTGGCGCATGGTCTCGTTGGTGTCGAAGCCGGGGAAACACGGTGCGGGCATGCGCTTTCCGCAGGCGTCGAACCACAGCGACGACGGGCCGGGGATGATGCGGATGGCGTGATCGGGCCAGATCGGGTCCCAGTTGTTGATGCCCTCGGTGTAGTGCCACATCCGGTCGCGGTTGACCAGCGCGGCGCCGGCCTCCTCGGAGATGCCGAGCATCCGGCCGTCCACATAGGCGGGGACGCCGGAGATCATCGTCTCCGGGCACGGGCCGAGCCGTTCGGTGGGCCAGTTGCGGCGGATGATGTCATGGGCGTGACCGATACCTCCCGAACTCACGAGCACCGCGGGAGCCCGGAAGGTGAACTCGCCCACCACATCCCGGTTCGATGCCTGGCCGCGGTCGGTGTCCGACGGCGCGAGGACGCTGCCGCGCACGCCGGTGACGGCACCGTCGTCGACGATCAGTTCGTCGACGCGATGACGGAAAGCGAAGCGGACCTTCCCTTTTGCCTCACCCGCCAGGACCGGCTCGAGGAACACACGCAGTACTTCGGGGCCGGTGCCCCAAGTGAGGTGGAACCGGGGCACCGAGTTGCCGTGGCCGTCGGCCATGCCTCCGCCGCGCTCGGCCCAGCCGACCAGTGGGGTGAAGCGCAAACCCAAGGCGTGCAGGTAATCTCGCTTCTCGTCGGTCGCGAATCGCACGTAGGCCCGCGCCCACTCGCGGCCCATCCGGTCCTCGTCCTCGCGATCGAACCCGGCCGAACCCAGCCAATCCTGTAGCGCCAGTTCGTAGGAGTCCTTGATCTTCAGCCGACGCTGCTCCGGGCTGTCGACCAAGAACAGCCCGCCCAGCGACCAGAACGCCTGCCCGCCGAGGTTGGCGCGATTCTCCTGATCGAGCACCAGCACCTTGCGGCCGGCGAGGACAAGTTCGTGCGCGGCGACCAGGCCCGCCAGTCCGGCCCCGACGACAATCGCGTCGGGAGTGAAATCTTCGGTGGGCTCAGGCGCTGTGCTCGACATGCCACGGAACGTAGCATTGGTTCGTCGGCGGGCGGGGCCAAGTCCTGGAAAACGCCCTGACCAGCGATATTTCATTCGATGAAAGGCTCGACACGCTCATGAACGTCCGAACCCGTACCGGCGCCGCCGTCCTCACGCTCGCCGTGGTGGCCGGCCTCGGCGCCACCTCCTGCTCGAAGTCGCGCTGGTGCGAGCGCGACCTGGGCGATGTCCACGTCGCCGACTCCTACTGCGAACGCAATGTGCCGGGCTACGAGTGGGAGCCCGATCACGACAAGCCCAAATACAAGAAGAAGTCCAAGAAGCACTGAGATCAGCGCGGGGCCTGGTGTGCCGCAGGCGATCCGAGATGTAACCGTGGCGCAGCCGATGCCGAGTTCGTGCCATGTGTATGTAGGTCAGCGGGTATTCCACCATTGAGCACGCCGAATGCCATTGGGCAGGAGGCGAATCGCTCTTTCTCTATTTCTCACAACGGCGTGAGAAGGGTAGGTGGTCGTCATGACCTATCGGAAGGTAGTTCGTATCGTCGCAAGGCACACAGCGCGAGCGCTGTCGGTGTTGCTACTGGCCGCGGGAATCGGGACAGCGATGTCCCCCGGGATGACAGCGTGGGCGCAGAGTTGCGCCACGATCGACGTCGTCATCGCCCGCGGCACAGTAGAACCCGGCTATCTGGGAGCCGCCGTCGGTGACCCGCTCTACGCGGTCCTGCGCGACCGGCTCCCGGTGGACACCACCGCCCACCGCGTCGAATACCCCGCCGACCTGCTTGTTCCCAGCACCTTCAGTGACGGCACACGGGCAATGACCACTCACCTGATCAACCAGGCCGCCGCCTGCCCCGACCAACGCTTCGTCCTGGTCGGGTACTCCCAGGGCGCGGTGGTCACCCACGGCATCCTCGGCTCCGCCGCCATCCCCGGCGGGTGGTCGCTACCCCCCGAGCTGTCCTCCCGCATCGTCGCGGTCCTCCTGTTCGGCGACCCCATGCGCCTGATCGGCGGCACCGTCACCCCCCTCTACGCCGACCGCACCGCAAACTATTGCGCCGCAGGCGATCCGGTGTGCGCGGGCGGAATCTTCCCGACCGCCCACGGCAGCTACGAGTGGGC
Source organism: Nocardia sp. NPDC058705 (assembly GCF_042749305.1). Classification (NCBI taxonomy): domain Bacteria; kingdom Bacillati; phylum Actinomycetota; class Actinomycetes; order Mycobacteriales; family Nocardiaceae; genus Nocardia; species Nocardia sp. NPDC058705. Next base: position 5,710 of record NZ_JBHYRN010000007.1, read on the forward strand.
CTTCGCGGCCGCGGCCGGACAGGTGAGCGCACGATTGTGAGCCCTGCTCATGGCATGACTCCGGACAGGACAGCGCCGATCTGCGCCACCGCGCGATCGACGCTGCCTGTCGGCTGGAACAAGTGACTCAGCGTCAGGCGGACCATGATCTCGACGACCGAGGTCAGCTCGTCATCGGTCATGGACGCGAATTCGTACTGCTCGCGGACGGTGGCGGTGAGCGCGGCGACGGCCCGCCCGAGTATCGGTTCCGGGTCGCTCACCAGAGCGGGCAGCAGGGCGGTATCGCCGTCCTGACGAGCTGAGAGCACCGCCTTGATCAAGGTGTTGTCGCCCGCGGTGCGCAGCGTGTACTCGGCGGCGGCCGTCATTCCTGCGAGCGGGTCGGCCGGATGTTGCGCCAGCGTCCCGGCGACTCCGGTCAGGTAGATGCCGGTCTCGCGCTCGATGAGGGCATCCGCGAGTGCCTGCTTGGTGCCGATCTCCTTGTAGAGAACCGGCCTACTGATGCCGACCTCCTTGGCGACCCGCGACATGTTGACCGCGCCCCAGCCCTCGGCGACGACCATCGTGCGCGCGGCGTCGATCATCCGGTCGCGCAGCAACTGGCGCATTTCTGCCTGAAAGTTCGGTGGTTCTGCCACGTGATCATCCTACATGTGTTGGCTGATGTGCTTGATCGTTGACAGTGTGCTGCTATCTGTATCCAATCGGAACAACAAGAGCTATTGTGTAAACGAAGATGACTTCGAGCGAGCAGATGTCCGAAGTCTCAGTGATCAGGAGAATGCCAATGACGACATCGCGAATCGGCGAGCCCGCAGCATCCACAGCACCGCCGCACTGGCGAGATCCCAAGCGATACTTGTGGCTGTTCGGGCTCGTCGCTCCGAGCGCGACCCTGTTGGCGACCGGTTTCGTGTGGGTCTTCAACCAGTTCGGCTGGCAGGCCGTGGCTCCCGTGTGGTGGTGGCTCGGGCCGATCCTGCTGTATGTGCTGCTGCCCACCCTTGATCTGTTCTTCGGGCCCGACGGCAAGAACCCGCCCGAAGAGGTGATGGAGCAGCTGGAGAACGACAAGTACTACCGCTACTGCACCTACGCCTATATTCCGCTGCAGCTGGTCAGCCTGGTGTTCGCCTGTTACCTGTGGACCGCGGACAACCTGTCCTGGCTCGGCGTCGACGGGGGTCTCGGCCTGATCTCCCAGGTCGGCCTGGCCTTCAGCATCGGCACGATGGGCGGCGTCGGCATCAACACCGCGCACGAACTCGGCCACAAGAAGGACGAACTCGAGCGTTGGCTGTCGAAAATCACGCTGGCGCAGACGTTTTACGGTCACTTCTATATCGAGCACAATCGTGGCCACCATGTGCGTGTCGCGACGCCGGAGGATCCGGCCAGCGCTCGATTCGGCGAGTCGTTCTGGGGTTTTCTGCCGCGCAGCGTGTGGGGCAGCTTGACGTCCTCATGGGAGCTGGAGCGCACCCGGATGCATCGACTGGGCAAGCGGACGTTCTCCCTGCAGAACGACGTGCTCAACGCTTGGCTCATGTCGGTGGTGCTGTGGTCGGCGCTGGTGGCGGTCTTCGGTCCGTCGATCCTGCCGTTCCTGGTGATTCAGGCGATCTACGGCTTCTCGCTGCTGGAGACGGTGAACTACCTCGAGCACTACGGTCTGCTCCGGCAGAAGACCGCCTCGGGCCGCTACGAGCGCTGCACTCCCGAGCACAGCTGGAACTCCGACCACATCGTCACCAATATCTTCCTGTATCACCTGCAGCGGCACAGCGACCATCACGCCAACCCCACCCGCCGCTACCAGATCCTGCGGCACATGGACGGCGCGCCGGAGCTGCCCAGCGGCTACGCGAGCCTGATCGGCCTGGCGTACCTGACTCCGGTGTGGCGCAAGGTGATGGACCATCGCGTCCTCGACCACTACCACGGCGATATCACCCGGGTGAACATCCAGCCGAGCAAGCGGGCGAAGGTCCTGGCGAAGTACGGAGTGAACTGATGGCTTACCGCTGTCCCGTCTGCGATTACGTCTACGACGAGCAATCCGGCGCTCCCCGTGAGGGTTTCCCGCCCGGCACTTCCTGGTCGGAGATCCCCGACGACTGGTGCTGTCCCGACTGTGGCGTCCGTGAGAAGGTCGATTTCGAGCTGAAGGAAGGCGCGTCCCGATGAGCGACTACAAATTGTTCCAGTGTGTTCAGTGTGGCTTCGAGTACGACGAGGCGCTCGGCTGGCCCGAGGACGGTATCGAGCCCGGCACCCGCTGGGACGACATCCCCGACGACTGGTCCTGCCCCGACTGTGGTGCCGCCAAGGCCGATTTCGACATGCGGGAGGTGAGCCGCGGATGAGCGGGCGGATCGTCATCGTCGGCACCGGTGTCGCCGGTGCTACCGCCGCCCAGACCCTGCGCCGGGAGGGCTACGCCGGCGAGATCGTGCTCGTCGGCGCGGAACCCGACCTGCCGTATCGCCGGCCCGCGGTCTCCAAGGAACTGCTCGCGGGCACCACGCCGTTCCAGCGGGTGGTGCTGAGGCCGGTGAAGTTCTGGGCCGACAGCGCGGTCGATCTGCGTCCGGCCACGCGGGTACGCGCGATCGACACCGACAGTGCGACAGTGCGATTGAGTACGGGCGAGGTGCTCGGGTACGACAGCCTGCTGCTGGCCACCGGCGCTCGAGCGCGCACCATCGACACCGTGTCGACCCGCGTGCACACCCTGCGGACACAAGCCGACGTCGCAACGCTGCAAGGTGCGATCGATGCGGGCGGCTCGCTGCTGATCATCGGCGGCGGACTGATCGGCTGCGAAGTCGCCGCCACCGCCCGCGGTCTCGGTGCCGAAGTGACCCTGTTGAACTCCGGCCCCGCGTTGCTCGATCGGATCGTGCCGCAGGCTGTCTCGGACCTGGTGCGCGAAATCCACGTCGAGCACGGTGTCATGGTCGAGAACAGTACTACCACAACACAACTCGTCGACACCGCCGACGGCGTCACCGCCACCACCGCAGACGGCCGCACCATCACCGCGACCGCCGCCCTGGTCGCTATCGGTTCGGTCCCCGACACCGCCCTGGCCGAATCCGCAGGCATCGCGGTGAACGACGGCATCATCATCGACCAGCACTACCGCACCTCGGCCCCCGCAGTCTTCGCCGCAGGCGACGCGGCAACCGGATTCAACCCGCGCCGTGGCGAATTCGAGCGCGGCCAACACTGGAACACCGCAATGTCCGACGGCGCCGCAGCCGCAAAAGCCGTCCTCGGCCACCCCGCAACCCCCGCCGAAATCCCCTGGGGTTGGACCGACCAACACGGCCTGTCCATGCAATTCGCAGGCTGGATCCATCCCCACGACGACCTGGTCATCGACGGCGACCTGAACTCCGGAGACTTCCTCGCGATCGCCCTGGAGAACGGCCGCCCAGTCGGCGCCGTCGCCATGGCAAGACCGAGAGAACTTCGAGCCACCCGCACCCTCATTGCCGCGGGGGCCCCGTGGTCGCCGAGCTCATCCCTGGACCTCGTTCGATCGCGCTGAACAGCGGGCCGACCGTCTGGCCTGGGTCCAAGGCGGCGGGCATCAGCGCTACCAGGAGCCGGATCCGCCATTATCCCGGTTGCGGTCAGGAAGTGGCCGCAATGGGCTTTAGCGTGGGTTTATGGGACTTCGCGAGAGTGAGAAGCGGATTGTCGTTACTACGCCGGTGGGGCATGTGGGGGCCCGGGTCGTGCAGTTGTTGGTGCAGGCGGGGGTTCGGCCGACAGTGCTGATGCGCGATCCGGGGCGGCTCGATGGTGCGGTGCGTGAATTCGTCGACGTCGTGCAGGTTGATCAGGGGGATTCGGAGGCGGTGGTGCGGGCTACCGAAGGGGCTGATCGGTTGTTCTGGGTGGATCCGCCTGCGCTGGTGGCGGGGGATCCGGTGGCGGGGTATGCGCGGATGGGGGCTTCGGCGGCGCGGGCTGTTGTCGAGAACGGGATCGAGGCGACGGTGTTTGTCAGTAGTGGGGGCGCCGAGAAGCGGGGTGGGGCAGGGGAGATCGACGGGTTGGCGCGGACCGAGGAGTTGCTCGATGGGACCGGAGCGAATGTGGTGCATCTGCGGTGTGGCTATTTCTTCACCAACCTGCTGACTCAGCTCGATGAGATCAGGGCGGGCACCCTGTCCACGCCGTGGCCGTTGGACCATGCGATGGGGTGGGTGGACCCGCGCGATATCGGGGAGGTGGCCGCGGTTCGGCTGCTGTCGGATGCGTGGTCGGGGCGGGTCGTGCAGGCGGTGCACGGGCCGCAGGACCTGACCTTCACCGATGTCGCCGAGGTCTTGGGCAGGCAGCTGGGGCACGAGGTCACCCCGATTCACCTCGCCGACAACGAGTTCCGGGAAATGCTGCGATCGGCGGGCCTCGGAGAGAGGCAGATCGATGGCATCGCGGGCATGTCGGCGGGATTGAGCTCCGGGTTCGTCGCCGAAGATCCACGCACAGCGCTCACCACCACGCCGACGACCCTCGCGGCCTGGGCGAGCACCAACCTGCGGTGAGAGACAACCGGCCGGTCACGACATCGCACGTTGTGACCGGCCGGTTCTCAGTGGTTGCTCACCAGTGCACGCCGGGCAGAATCCGGCCCACCCTGGCGGCGGATTGGGGCATCACCATCAGCGGAGCGAACACCGGACCCAGAACGGTGAGGGCATTGCGCATCGGTTCGGCAGGTTCGACCGGCTCGGCGGGTTCGGCCACGACCGTGACCTCGCTCGGCTTCCGCTGCGCCGCAGTGGATTCCCCGAACAGGCGGAACCCGGTGTGCATGATCGTGCGCTTGAGCGACGGCAAGAACATCTCGACCGCCTGGGCGAACGTACCGACGGGGGTATCGATGCGGTCGGGGCGTTCCAGCAGTGCGCGAATCACGATGTCGGCCGCGCGATCCGGGTCGGGCAGGGGCAGGTAGCGGTACACCTCGGTCGGCGCGATCATCGGGGTGCGGACGAGTGGCATCCGGATAGAGGTGAAAGTGACACCGGCGCCACGATTTTCGACGGCGGCGATCTCGCTGAAATTGTCCAGGGCGGACTTGCTCGCCGCGTAGGCGGCGAAGCGGGGCACCTTGGTCTGCACGGCGATGGACGAGATATTGACGATGTGACCGAAGTGGCGTTCGCGCATCGACGGCAGCAGCCCGAGGATCAGGCGAACCGCACCGAAGTAGTTGACCGCCATGGTCCGTTCGAAGTCGTGCATACGGTCCACGGAGTTGGCGACCGAGCGGCGGATGGAACGGCCCGCGTTGTTGATCAGGTAGTCGACGTGGTCGTGCTCGGTGAGCACCGTCTTGACGAGCAGCTCGACGCCCTCCGCATCGGTGATATCGCAGGGGTAGGCGAACGCGGTGCCACCCTCGGCGCGCACGGATTCCGCTGCGGCCGTGAGGTCTTCGATGCCACGCGCGACCATCAGCACGATCGCGCCACGGCGGGCAACGGCGTGGGCGGTAGCCAGACCGATACCAGAGGAAGCCCCGGTGATCAGCACGGTGCGACCGGCGAGCTGCGGCGCGTTCGCGGCTTGCCGCCCACGAGTCGGGTCCAGGTTGGCACGCCAGAACTCCCACAGGCGATCCGCGTAGGTATCGAAGGCGGGCACGGTGAGCCCGGGCAGCTGCGCCCGCGTGGAATCGGAGATGAACTCCGCGGTGAAACCGACGTGCGGAGCGACCTCGGCGGGAATGCCCGCCTGCTCGAACAGGAAGTCGCGCACCGCATTCGCGCCCGGCACCAGACCCAGACCGCTCAGCGCCCGTGCGCTGCCCGGCACGGTGCCGATCCCGACGGGACCGCCGGCGGCGGTGGCCAGCGCGCGGTAGATCTCGCCGAACGGCTGCGGCCGCGGGTTCACCAGGTGGAACGTGCGCCCGTCGAGACCCTCGCGCCGCACCAGTCGCACCATCGCCTCGGCGACGTAGTCGACCGGCACCACATTGGTCGAGCCCAGGTCCGGCAGCGGCAACGGCAGCTCGGACGGCAGGGTCGCCAGCGCGGAGATGGCGGAGAAGAAGTAATAGGGGCCGTCGATCTTGTCCATCTCACCGGTGCTGGAATCGCCGACGATGATCGCCGGGCGATACACCCGCCAGCGCACGTCGTCGGCCTCGCGAACGAGCTTCTCCGCGGCGAACTTGGTGCGGTGATACGGCGAGGTCAGGTTCTGGCCGAGGTCGAAATCCTCCTCGAAGAACTTGCCGGGATGATCGCCCGCCACTGCCACCGAGGACACATGGTGCAGGGTGGCGTCGAGGCTGCGGGCCAGCTCGATCACCGAGCGGGTGCCCGCCACATTGGCGGCGTGGGCTGTTTCCTCGTCGGCGGTCATGTCGTAGACCGCACCGAGGTGCAGCACGTGATCGGCTCGTGGGGCGCCGTCACCGAGGCCGAGGCCTTCGGCGGTCAGGTCACCGACCAGCGCGAAGACACGATCGCTGTCGGGATGTTGCGCATTGTGAGCGGTGAATTTGGCCAGCGATTCGGCGCGCACCAGCACGTGCACTATCGCGGTGGGGTCGGCCGCGAGCAGCCCTCGCACCACGCGCCGTCCCAGAAATCCGGTACCGCCTGTCACGATGTAGGAAACCATCGCCCCTCCTGAAAATCTCGAAACACGGTGTCGCGCAACAGTGATCGGCATGCGGCGGTGGATGCGAAATCAACGGTTGAGGTCCAGCAGCGAAGTGGCTGGAGAGAAACCGGGTACATCGTCGTCCCGGCTGGGCCTAACCGTACTCGCCAGTAACCTTGCCGGGCAAGCTTTCGGGTGTCTGTGACCGTGTGGGGTTTGTCACCCGTCGTCGCAGGTCAAAGGGTATGTGTGACAAGAGATTTCCGTAACTCCAAGTTTCGGACAACTTGTCGCTACCGTGCCGCCAGTACCTCGCTGACGGTGCTCGCCATCCGCGAGCGGAACACCTCGGGGGCGAAGGTGTTGGCGTGGTCGCGGATCTTCGCGGGATCGTAGGCCGCCGAACTGAACTCGCGCATGCGCTCGGCCAGTGCCGCGACGACGTCGGCATCGGAGCCCGCCGGAACGTATTCACCGGTGACGCCGGGGCGCACCGTGTCGAGGGCGCCGCCCGCGCCGACCGCGAGCACCGGCGTGCCACACGCCATTGCCTCCACCGGGACGATCCCGAAGTCTTCGATGCCGGGCATGAGTAGGGCTCGGCAGCGCCGGTACATGTCCTGCAGCAGCTCGCCGGAGGTGGCGCCGAGGAATGTCGTCTCCGAACCGGCTATCTCGTCGAGCTGAGCACGGAAACGCCCCTCGCCGAGCACGACCAGGCGGACCCCGGCCCGTTGCGCGGCGCGTATGGCGAGATCGGCGCGCTTGTAGGGCACGAGCCTGCCCGCGCACAGGAAGAAGTCCTCGCGCGCAACGGTCGGATCGGGGGTGAAGCGGCTGACCTGCACGGGTGGGTTCACGACCGAGGCGGGCAGGCCCCACCAGTCGGTGACCCGCTCGGCGACCGCGTGGGAGTTGGCGACGACGTGGGTGAGCCGTGGCGCGGCGCGCAGTTCACCGCGCCGGGCCACGGCACCCAGTGCGCCGAGCGCGAGTTGGCCTGCGCGGCCACCGGCCTCCTGTGCGCGGAACTCGCGATCCCAGGCCCAGCGGGCGGGGGAGTGCACGTAGGCGACGACGGGTGCGTCGGTCGCGAGGGCGGCCTGGGTGGCGAAGGCGTGATGGCTGATCACGACGACATCGAAGTCGCGCAACGGCATTCGACGCAGGGCGCGGGGGACCAGTGGGAGCAGGGGTGCGTGCCGACCACCGGTGTAGGTGTGCGCTCTGCTGAGCCAGGTGTCGTGCACGGTGCGTACGGGTTCGCGCAGGCCGCCGGGGGCGACGATCGGCGCGAAAACCTGTGCCTCGGGCCAGGTTTCGACGAATTCGCCGATGACGGCCTCGGAGCCGCCGAACTCGGTGAAACGCTCGTGGACGATCGCGACACGGGTCATCGGAGGGTGCTCGCTTCGATCTGTCGGGGCGCCGCGGTGCGACGCAGTGCGGGGGCGACGGGTCGGCCGCGCAGGAGTCCGTCGACGGTGCCGTGCTCGATCGCGCGCCGATAGACCTCGGCGGCCTCGGCGCAGGCGGCGACGGTAGTGGCGATCGCGTCGGTGTCGTGGGCGGCGGAGGTGACGAAGGACTGGCCGAGCACTCCGCGCACCAGGAGTTCCTGGAGGAACAGCGTTCGAAATGCTTGTGAAGGTGCGCCTTCCGCATCCGAGGTGCGGTAGATGAGGCAGGACGGTCTGCCGCGTACCTGGAGGAAATCGGCGATGCCGAGGTCAGCGGCGATCGCGTTCACCCCGTCGGACAGTGCTCGGCCCGCCTGTTCCATCCGGGCGACGGGGTCCTCGGTGCGGTAGGCGTGGACCACCGCCCGAAACGCTGCCAGAGAGGATGTTTCGGGGCCGTGGGTCGTCGAGAGCAGGAAAACCCGGTCGTGATCGGTGCGCAAGCCGCCCCGCTCCATGTACTCGCGTTTGCCCGCGAGCGCGGAGATCGGGAAGCCGTTACCCATCGCCTTGCCCCAGCACGACAGGTCCGGCGTGACGCCGTAGACGGCTTGGGCGCCGCCTGCCGACCACCGGAAGCCGGTGATCATCTCGTCGAACACGAGCAGTGTGCCGTGCCGATCACACAGTGCGCGAACACCTTCCAGGTATCCGAGCAGCGGTTCGGCCATGGCTGTCGCGGCTTCCATGAAGACCGCGGCCACGGAACCGTCCGCCAGGAGAGCGGCCAGCGCGTCGAGATCGTTGTACGGGAATTTCACGGTGTCCACGGTGGGGATGCCGCCCGCCATGTCGGTGGTGCCGATGAACCAGTCGTCGACGGAGAAGAACGGCTGATCGCAGATGGCGACGGTGGTGCGACCGGTGACCGCTCTGGCCAGGCGGACCGCGGCGGTGGTGGCGTCGGAGCCGTTCTTGGCGAACTTCACCATGTCGGCGCCGGGCACCAGCGACAGGAAGTCCTGCGCGGCAAGCAGTTCCAGTTCGGTGGGGCGGCTGAAGCTGACACCGTCGGCGATGGTGTTCGACACGGCGGTGAGCACGGGTGCGTAGGCGTGGCCGAGGGTGACCGCGCGCAGGCCCATCCCGTACTCGACATAGCGATTGCCGTCGACATCCCAGACGTGAGCGCCGTTGCCGCGCACCAGGATCGGTGCCATGGACTCGGGGTACTGGTCGGCGCCGCGGGCATAGGTGTGCGCGCCGCCGGGGACGAGGTCGTGCAGGCGGGCCTGCACGGCGTTGCTTCGATCGAAACCGCGATGGGCTGTCATGCGTGTTCCCCTCCGGTGTCGGTCACAGCCGTCGCGGTGGTCCGCGCGGTGCTGAACGCCCACAGCTCGTGTTCGGCGAATTCGCCGTCGACACCGGGGTAGCGGTGCATGGTGCCCTCGTGTCGCAGACCGGCCGCGAGCGCGAGCGCCCCACCCGCGTGGTCGGTGGACGGCACGGCCAGCGTCAACCGCCAGATCCCGAGGTTTTCGGTGGCGTGCGTGACCAGTAGGCGCAACGCGCTGACCGCGATCTCCGGGTCGGTCTCGGGGGAAACCCACACGGCGGCACGGACATTGCGATCGAACATGTCGCGGTCGAAGAGGTGGCACTCGCCGACGTAACGACCGGCCGCTTCGATGACGAGGACAGCGCCGTGGCGACCGCGCAGGCCCGTCCGGGCAGCGGCCTTGGCGCGCCTCCACTCCCGCCGGGTCTGACACCGCGCCCACTCCTCGGGCGTACTCCCTGGTGCGAGCAACGACTGCGCGGCGATTCGTGCGGCCCGACGGCTGTCGAAATCGTCTCTGCGCCAAGGGCGTAGCGTCACCGCGGCGTGCTCGTCGCGAGCAGTGCCCGGCGTTGCCGACCGCAGCGGGTCGACGGCGTGCCGCATCTTGCCGAGGTAGTAGCGTGCCCGCGCCCGCGCGACCGTGTACCTCGAGATCGGTGGCACGGAATCGGCGGCGCGGTGTGGCGTGGAGTCGGGTGCGGTCCCCGTGGTGGGGTGCGCCGCGAGATAGCCGTCCATCCAATCGGCGGCGAATCCGCCTGCGGGGACCCGATCGCTGGTGACCGCCCACAATTCGTGGTCGACGCGGCCGGTGCCGACGTCGAAGTACCCGGTCATCACCGCCTCCATCGTCCAGCGCTGCCGAACCGCGCGTCGGGCCCCGGCATTGGTGACCGCGATCGGCGCGGTGATCCGCTCCAGCGCCACGGTGTCGAACCCGAAATCGAGCAGCAGCGACCCGGCGAGCCCACTCGCACCACGTCGGGCGACCTCGGCGTCGACCCAGACGCTGAGTTCGGCGGTGCCCGAGTCGATGCCGACCAGCTCGAGCTGCCCGGCGAACCGGCCGTCGATCTCGAGCACCGTGCTCACCCGGCGCCCAGCCCTGGCTTCTGCTCGGGCCGTGAGACATTCACGCACCCAGCGGGTCGCCGTGTGCCGCTGGTCCCAGGTCAGCGGGGACCGGAACCAGTACGGTTCGAGGCAGTCGCGATCACGCAGGCGAATCCGCTGCCACTGCGCGAAGTCGCCGAAAGCCGGTGGCCGCAGCAGCACTGTGACGCCGTGCAGGCGCACCGGTCCCAGCGTCACCGCGGCATAGGAGGTGCTCATTGTCGCGGCCGTTGTCTGCCCATGGCCACGGTGCGCAACGCGCCGTCGTTGCCGACGGCCAGGCGCCAGTAGCTCCCGGAAGGATCTTTGAGTACCAGCCCGGCGTCGGCGTGATCGGAAAGCCAAGCGCCGCTGGACAAGACGGCCGCGCGGACCGCCCCGTCGCTGCCCTGCGCCTGGAACAGATCGGCGTCACCCTGCCCGGCCCTGGTGATCACCGTGCCGGTGAAGCGCGAGGTGCGCATCCCGCTGCGCCCGATCACCTGCCACCCGTCGGGAAACACGCCCGCCCGCAGATCGTCGGCGGTGCCGGAGATCAGGTTGATCGCGGTGCCCTCCGAGCAGCCGATGGGGTCGATGCGCAATTCGACGGCGGGCCGGTCGGATTCCTGATCGAAGACCACATTCGCCAGATACGGCTGCCTGCAGTACACGAGGTCGATCCCGACCGAGCGGGCCGCGACCTTGCAGTTGACCATGCCGAACTGGGCGGGCCCACCTTTGCCTTTCGTTCCGACCGAGACGGCGATATCGGCGCCTTCGAACCAGATGTTGGTGAGCCACCAGTCATTGGCCGCACCGTCGACCATCAGATGCCGGTCGGTGGTGCGGGGGTCGCGGTCGGAGACGAATTCGACGTTGGTCAGCGCCAGGCCCGCATTGTGATCGTTTCCGGTGCCGAGTACGCCGACGTAGTTGCTGGTGAACTTCGACGAGGTGACGTAGTTCTGGATGCACTGGGTCTCGAGGCCGACCCCGAAATTGTTGATATCGCAGTTGATGAATGCGGTGCCACCGGTATTGCGATCCAGGACGACACCGCGCTGGGCCAGGAAGCGAGGGTGGTTGTCGCTGAGGTGATTTCCGCGGATCACGACGCCGTCGAAGGAACAGCGGAAGCACTCCGACAGTACGAAAGCGGTGGCGCGCGGGCCGGTGAGATAGAAGCCGATGCGGGAGAACCGGACTCGGCTGCGTTTTTCCAGTCGGATCAGCGTGACATCGTCCTCGCAGAATATGACGCTGGAGTCGCCGCCGTCGCCGAGAACCGTGGCGTAGTCGGGCATCTCGGGCCATGACCGGACGCGATAGGTGCCCGCGGGGAAGTACAGCACCACCGGTGTGTCCCTGGCCGCCGCGGCCGCCGCGATGGCGGCCGTATCGTCGGCCTTGCCGTCGCCGACCGCCCCGAAGTCGCGCACATTGCGGGCAGCGGGCGCATCGCTGACGTGCGGTGACCGGAACTCCGCACCCGGTTCCGGGTCGGCGGTACACGCCGCAGCAAGCGGCAATACCGCCGCGGCGCCGAAGGTGGCGGCCAGCAGACGCCGCCGCCCGACAGCTTCCTCGCTCACAGCGGCAGCCGTTCCAGGAAGCGGGCCAGAGGAGCCGACGGTCTGCTGTACACCACCGCTCCGGTGAGTTTCGCGGCGCCGAAGGTCGCCAGTGCGCCGCGCAAGCCGGGGTCCGACAGCGCGCCGAGTTCGACGATGCCGACGGTCGCATCGCACAGCGGCGCGACGCCGATCGCGTCCGCGGCGACGGTGACCGGCGCGGTCTCCACGATGACATGGTCGAAACGCGAGGTCAGATCGGTGAGCAGGTCGGCGAACCGCGCCGACACGAGCAGATCGGGCGTCTGCTGATCGGCCGCACCCAGCGGCAGGAACGCGATCCCGGTCTCCGACCACGGCGTGAGCGCCTTGGCGGCGGGCAGGGTGGCGCGCAGCACCGCCGACAGCCCCGGGCTGTCGCTGGTGATGAACCCGGAACTGCCTGCGCCACTGGTGTCGGCGTCGATGAGCACCACGTGCTGTCCGCTGTCGGACAGCGAACGGGCAAGTGCCATGGCCACATCCGGCTCCGACCGTGGCGACAGGCTCGTCAACTGCACGGACTTCGCGGGGTCGTGCTGGAGCAACCGGCTGCGCAGCCGTCGCGTCTCACCGGCCGCACCCGGCCTGCCCGCATCGATCACACCCAGTACCGGCACCGGCAAGGCCGCAGCCACAGCATCCGGGGTGCGCAGCGAACGGTCGGTGCGCTCGCGCAGCAGCGCGGCGCCGAAGCCGAAGGCGAGACCGGCGATCAGACCCAGCAGCACGATCCGACCCGGCTGCGGGCCGAGCGGTGTGCTCGGCACCTGCGCCTTGTCGACCACCGCGACCCGCGCCGCCGGTGCGGCGTCGCGCTGGATGTGCTCGAGTTCATCGACGAGTTTGCGGAACTGAGCCACCGCGGAATCGGTGAGATCCCGGGCGCCGGTCGCCGTCGAATCCTGCACCGTGATCACGATCACCGAGGTCGCGGGCGGCGAACTGGCGGTGATCTTTTCGCGCATCTGCTCCGGGGTGATCTTCAACCCCTTCTCGTCGACCACCCGGGCCGCGACGGTCGTCGAGGCCGCCAGGTCGAGGTAGGACCGCACGCGTTGCTGCGCGGCCAGACCACCCTGATAGGAGTCGTTGACCGAGGTACCCGTCGCCATCGACACATACATCGAACTCGACGCCGAATAGGTGCTCGGTAGTGTCTGCGCGTAAGCCCACGCGGCCGCCGTGCACACCAGCACGACGCCCACGATCAACAGCCATCGCTGTCGTACGATGCGCCAGATATCGATCAAACCCATCGCTGGGACTCCATTTCCCCTGATACCACACTTGATTCGGTGCGCCGGAACTCTTCGACGACCAGATAGACGAGCCAGGCCAGCACGGCGGTCTGGGCGAATTTGCCGAGATTCTCCATGCTGCCGAGAATCCCGCGCTCGAACAGTGTCGAGGCGCCGGTGATCGCCAGACCGAGCACGACCACCGGAAACCACCGCGAGTACAGCGAATACGACCACGCCAGCAGCAGCGCGAAGGTGAACAGCGCGCACACCACCACGCCGGTGTAGCCGCCGAGCACGTAGCCCTCGTTGAAATTGCCCTCGGCGAGCGAGACCGTCACGGTGCTCATATCCACCGAGGCGCCGCGCACCTCGTTCGCCCACGCGGTCCCGGACTGGAATTTCTCCAGCCCGAGCAGTGGTGCCGGGATGAGGCTCAGGCTCGCGTGCTGGGCTACTTCGGCGGGCGTGAGCCAGCCGCCGGGACCGTAGAACAGCGCGTCGGTCGCGGCTTCGAGGAGATCGAACCGGCGCAGGATGCTCAGGAACGGCTGCACGCTCTCCGGGTAGATCGCATCGACTGAGGCCGCGTCGCGGGCGGCGGTGCCGGTGGATTTGAACGACTGCAGCCAGCCGAAGCCGATCACCCCGAGCACGCCGATACCCGCGACGCCGAGGGCGGTGCGCCGGTTCCAGCCGATCATCGAGAACCGGATGGCCAGTGCCAGCGCTGCACCCAGGATCGGGGTCTTGGACTGCACCACCGACGACCACCACAGTTCCCCGGCGAGCAGACCGGCGAGGATGATCGCGGTGCGGCGCGGGTCGGGTGGGCGTAGGAAGATGATCAGACCGATCGCGGCGATCGAGGCCGGGACGGCGAGGAATGCCAGCAGTGGGTTGGCGCTGTCGACCTCGCCTGCGGTGCCCGCCGACCCCGACGCCTTGCCCGCGAGCCGGCCGAACATGCCGAGGACATAGAGCGCGATCAGCGCGGGCACGAAATCCGGATCGTCGAGGGCGGCGGCGCGCCGGAGCGGTCTGCGGTAGGCCCAAACGGCATAGGCGACAACCAGTGCCGCGTACACCCACAGTCCGAACACGACATGCTCCAAGGCCAGGGCGATCCCGCGGTCGTAGCCGAGGTCGGCCAGGCGCGGGTCGGGCACGTTGTCACCGAAGTGTGGTTCCGGGCGGACCGTGAGCAGCACCAGCGGGCGCGCCACATACGACAGCGACCAGAACACGGCCTGCGCGATGAGGAACACCCGGGCCACGCCGGGGACCCAGAGGGCGGCGACCGCGATGACCAGCAGCGCGGCGGCGACGGCGGAGACAGTGGCGTAGCCGGTCAGGATCTGACCTCCTGCGCCAGCGCCACGATCTCGCGCGCCCGATCCACATAGCGGTGTCCGTCGGCCACGACGCGGCGGTGCCCCGCGGCGGCCACCGCGGCGACCTTGTCCGGCTCCGCCGCGCAGCGATCGAGGATGTCGTGGAGTTCGTCGGTGTCGGAGAACAGGAAGCACTCGGTGGTGTCGTCGAGGAGTTCGGCGTGCTCGTCGGTGCGCTCGCCGACGAAAAGTCCACCGGCAGCGGGCACTTCGAACGTGCGGCAGGTGTGGGTGTCGCGGTTGTCGGAGTTCAGCAGCACCAGATTCGCGCCGACCTGGGCCACGGCGGTCGAGTATTCGGCACCGTAGACGGCACCGCCGACGTGGGCGCCGGTGGCGCGCAGTTCGGGTACCCGCCGCCAACCGGGACCGCGCACGAGCATGCGGTCGCTGTAGCGCTGGGCGAGGGCGACCATCGCGGCGCGGCGGTCGGGGCGGCACACACCGATGAAGCCGACGAGGTAGTCACGTCCGTCGCGCCGGGCGGTGGGGTGATGCCAGGCCGGATCATAGGCGCTGCGCACGAAGCCGACGGCCCGCGCGCCGCGCGCGGTCAACTCGGGCACATTGTGGCGCTTGGTGGTGACCACCAGGTCCCATTCGGCTTCGTGCGCGAGGTAGGAGTCGGTCAGATTTTCCGGGTTCGCCACATCGTCGGCGCTGTAATGCACATGCAGCGCGGCAGGCAGATCGAGCAATCTGCGCTGGTCGAGATGGATTCCCTTGAACACGAACACCATATCGGGATCGAAGGCGCGAGCGCTACGTTCGATCTGCTCGTGTAATGCGCGCACCTGCCACGGCGCCCGCTCTTTGCGGGCTTTGGCGTAGATCCAGGGCGGCGACAAACGAGTCGGGAGCGTGATCGCGGTCGAGTCGACGACGAGCACATCGTGGCCTGCCTGACGGAATCCGTCAGCCAGTGAGCGGGCGTTGCTGCCGATCCAGTCGTCGCCGACGAAGAGGATTTTCATGCGTGCAGGTCCTTGTTGCGACGGTCGCGCAGGACCAGCATCCTGACCCGCGCGAGATACCAAGCGGCGACGGCATATTCGACCAGCACGCTGCCGTAGACGAGAGTGTGGATCGAGCGGGTGTGGAAGGTGAGCCCGAGTGCGCACGCCGCGATGATCGTGCCGATCACGGCGCCGGTGAGCACGCCGAAGGTGTCCTGGCGAACGGGCAGGATCGCGGTGGTGACGAACGAGGTGACCGTGGTGGCGGGCAGGATCAGGATCTCGATCCGCAACAGTGAGGTGGCGCCGAGGAATTCGGTGCCGAAGATCACTTCGATCAGCAAAGGTGCGGTTGCCCACACCAGCGCGCTGACCAGTGCGGCCAGCCCGACACAGGCCGCAAGTACGCGCATGCTGTCGCGCCAGAAGTTGCCGTCGGTGCTGCGCCGCGCCATCCGTGGCAGCAGGGCGAAACCGATGGGGTCGAGCAGCGACTGCAGGGCCCGAACGAGGCGATCGCCCGCGGAGTACAGGCCGAGCGCCGCGGCGTTCAGGACCACCGAGTAGATCGCGGCGGCACCCTGGCCGTAGGTGGTGATCAGTAGACGCGAGGCGAACACCGGCGCGCCCGTACGCAGCAGCTCACCGACATCGCGCGGCCGTGACGGTCGGCCGTACCGGCGGGAGGTGTCGATCCAGGTGGCTACGACCGTCGGTGCCGAGGAGACCAGCAGGCACAGCACCGCCACCTGGGCGCTCGGCACGCGCGGCAGTACCCCGACCAGCAGGGCGAGGTAGCCGAGCCGCCCGATGCCCTGATAGACCGTCGACGCGCCGAAGCGGCCCTGCCCGATCAGCAGCCAGTCCTCCGACATCGACCAGAATCCGCCCGCGAACAGCCCGAGCAGGATCATCTGCACCGGCTCGGGCACCCGCACGGCCAGTCCGACACCGAGTGCCAGTCCGAGGATCAGCAGCAGGCTCAGCCGCACGGCGAGGTAATCGCCGCGCAACTGGTTGATGGCCGCGAACCGAGCTCCGGGGCTCTCCTCGGCGTCGGGGACGCGCGCGGCCATGAACGAGGTGATGCCGAGGTCGACGATGAGCGAGCCGATGAAATAGGCCGACATCGCCATCGCGAGCAGTCCGAGACCGTGCGCGCCGAGCACCCGGGCGATCAGCGGCACCGTGATGAAGGTGACGAGGTACTGCCCGTATTTGCCGAAGCTGACGAACCCGATGTCGCGCAGTACAGCCAGGGGCCCGGACTTGATGTGCTTGCCACCGCCACCGGTCCCGCGGTCGTCATCGGGTCGGCGGTGCGCGCCGGGTTCGCGGACTGCCTGCACGTGCGGGAAGACGTCGGTGGTGACGGTGGCGAGGTAGCGATCGTGCTCAGTCACCGCGGGTCACCATGGTGTCGAGGAAGTCGGCGACGGTGCGAGCGCTGACGTGGATGTCGAACTCTTGTGCGCGGTCGCGGCCCGCCACGGCAAGGCGTGCGCGGTCGGCGGGGTCGGCGAGGAGGGTGTCGAGTGCGGCGGTGAGGGCGGCGACGTCGCCACCGGGTACGAGCAGGCCGTCGACGCCGGTGTGGATGATCTCGGCGGGACCGCCCGGTGTCGCAGCGATCACCGCGCAGCCCGCGGCCATGCCTTCGACGACGACCTGTCCGAAGGGTTCCGGCAGGACCGAGCAGTGCACGAGAATGTCTGCGGTATCGAGATATTCGGCGGGGTCGTCGACGTGGCCGGTGAATTCGGCGGCCACCCCCAACTCGGCCGCGAGTTTCTCCAGCTCGGCGCGATACGGTTGCTCGCCGAAGAATGTGCCGCCCACGAGGATTACCCGGGCAGGTCGGACCCGCAGCGCAGCAACCGCGCGTAAGAAGACGTCCTGGCCTTTCCATGGGCTGAGGCGGCCGACCACAATGACGACTGTCTGCGAGGCCGGTCGGGTGCGCGGATCCACTTGCACTGCAGGCAGTTCGACGCCCGGGTAGGCGATCGCGGTCGGCAGACTCGTAGGCAGGGTGGCGGCGGTTGCGTGGCTGTTGGCCAGCTGTCCGCGGCACACGAGCCGGGCCAGCACACGGATCGCCAGGGCGGGAATCTTGCCGAAGTAGTCGGGGGAGACGCGGTCGTGGACCTGCCACACCAGGGGAACGCGCGCGCGGCGGGCAGCGACGGCACCGAGGACCAGCGCTTTGGTGCTCTCGGCGACGACGACCTGAGCGCGGGTCTGTTTCACTACCGCGCCGACGGCCCATCCCAACCGCAGCAGGGCTAGGAATCCGGTGATCAGGCCGATCACGCCGGTGCCGATCCGCATGGCGCGTGAGTCGAATTGTCCTGAGACAACATGGGTTTCGATGTCACGTGACCGTGTTCGGGCCACCATCGGGCCGTCCTCGGTGTAGATCATCGTCACCTGATAGCGGCCCGTCGCGCGCAAGGCATCGAGCAGTCGCAGGGTGGCGAGTTCGGCGCCCGACGGTGCCGCGGTGTGCGCGAGGAAGACAGCTCGGGTCATCGCAGGTCCCGATACAGGGCCGCGTGCCGGTCCGCGGCGACGTCCCAGGTGAAGGTTTCCGCGTGTGCGCGGCAGGCAGTCGGGTCGGGGACGGTGCCGTCGAGCGCGGCGACGAGCCGAGTGGCGAGCGCGTCGGGTTCGCCTGCGGGGACGACGAGGGTGGGGTCGAGACCGCGCACCGCGTCCGGCAGGCCGCCGCAGTCGGTGACGATCGGCGCGCGGCCCGCCGCCAGGGACTCCAGGGCGATCAGGCCGAAACCTTCCAGCGCGACCGTCGGCACCACCGACACGGTGGCCTCGGCGTAGAGCTGGGTGAGCTGGTCGTCGCTGACCCGGCCGGTGAACTGGACGGTGCCGGTGAGCCCGGCCGCCTCGGCCCGCAGATCCGCTTCGGCGGTGCCGGTGCCGACAATGACGAGCCGCGCGTCCGGGTGCGCGGTCAGTACCTGCGTCCAGGCTCGCAACAGCACGTCGATGCCCATGCGCCGCTCGAGTCTGCGTACGCACAGCACAGTTCGGGTCGCGGCGGTGGTGTCGAGCGGGGCGGCGCGGAATCGGTCCAGATCGACACCGGGCGGGATGATCGAGATCCGGTCTGCGGGGACGTGGTAGTCGCGTTCGAGCACGTCACGGAAGTGCCCGGACAGCACGATGAACCGGTCGGCACCCCGATAACGCAGCCGCTCGAACAGGTATTTGGCCCGCACGGCACGGGCCGATTCACCTGCCATCGCGCTCTCCTGCGCCCACGGGCCGTGGAAGTGGACGACCAGCGGCAGCTTCGAGGTCGCGGTCCGGGCTAGGGGTCCGTACAGGCAGAAGTGCCGGTCCAGGACGGTGCCGGGCGCCAGTTCGGCGCGCGCGAGCAGTGCCGTGCGGGTGCGGTGCAGTGTCGAACCGCCCGTGGGTCCCCACGATCCGGCGCGCGCGTCGTCGGCGGCACCGAACGCGGCCGCGGTCACCGCTATCTCCGGCTGCCGCGCGAGTGCTCGATACAGATCGGTGAAATAGCGGTTGAGTCCGCCGGGTGTGGCGCCGAACCATTCCGATCCGGTCATGTGCACACCAACCATTGCGGTCGCAGTCGTCAACCTCCGCACCCTTCATCATGTGTCCCGCGAAGTGCATCCCGACCGGCGAATTCGCTATCAGCCCACAGTCTAGGGGAGTGCGCAGGTTTGGGCCTACCGGGCGCCGGGTATGGGAGGTGGGGTAGATTTTCGTCACAGGGGATTGCGGGGGTGCGTTCAGGGCACGCCCCAGTGACAGAGAGTGCGACGATGGTTTCCGCGTTGACGGTGTGTGTGCCTGCCTACGATGCCGAGCGGACGCTCGCGGTGACGCTGGAATCGGTGCTGGCTTCCGACGCGGACTTCGAACTGCTCGTGCTCGACAATGCCAGCGCCGACCGCACCGGTGAGATTGCCCGCGCCACCGGCGATCCTCGGGTTCGGGTGTTGCGCAACGAATCCGTGCTGCCGATCGGGGCCAACTGGGACCGGGTGATCCGGGCCGCGTCGGGTGAACTGGTGAAAGTGGTGTGCGCCGACGACATTCTGCGCCCCGGCGCGCTCACCGAGCAGTTGGCCCTGATGGCCGACCCGTCGGTCGCGATCTGCGCGGGGCGCTTCGATGTGATCGACGAGCAGGGCGGTTTGCTCGAAACAGACCTCGGCCTGCCCGGATTGCTCGGCCGCCGCACGCCACGGGAATTGGCCAAGGTCATCGTGCGGCGCGGTCCGGCCGAGTTCGGGCCGACCGCCGCGGCGATGTTCCGGCTCGCCGACTACAAGCGGGTCGGCGGTCTGCGCCCCGACCTGGTGTTCCCGATGGATGTCGACCTGTTCGCCCGCGTGTCGACGGGCGGTCATTTCGTCGGCATGGACCGCATCGTCGCCGCTTGGCGCAACTCCTCGTTCAACCTGTGCAGCCGCACCACGACCAGGTCCAAACTGACCGACATGTACCGGTTCCACCACCGCATCGCCACCGACTACCCCGAATTGGTCACGCGCGCCGACGTTTTCACCGGCGATCTGCGTCTGGTCGGCCAGATCGTGGAACGGGTGCGGGTTCGGACGCTCGGCGCTGTGCGGCCCGGCGCCTAGGCGTACCTCCGGCCTTCGCTCCGGCCGGGCGCGGCTGATGAACGCTGTCGCATCAGGCGTTGGTCCGCACCTGCGCACACTGTGTCCGCAGCACCCCTTCGACATCGTCGACGAACGCGCGCACGACGGTGTGGGCGGTCGGAGTCGCCGGGTAGCGGGCCCGCAGCGCCAAGCCTTCGTCGCTGCGGGACAGCCACAGTTGGACGTCGTCCGCGGATCCGGTGTTGGAGATGTGGGTCGCGTTGACGGCGCGGTGGTCGGCGGCGCCGGGAAGCTGCCGGTAGTCGATGTAGGACACCATGAAGATGTCGGCCCGGGACGGACGCAATCCGCCCAGTGCGCTGAGGACTTCGGCGAGCGGAGCGGTGCCGAGTTCGATCGCCGCACGAACGGATTTCTGAGCGTGGCGGACGGAGTCGGCGTAGTCGTGCATCGCCTCCACGGCGACCGGTGCGTTGGTAGTGAACCAGCCGACGGCGTTGTGCCACCGGGGTTCTCGACGGGTGTGCAGGGGGAACAGCATGCGCAGCCGTTTACCGCCGCCTGCCCTGGCGACGCCGTGCGCCAGTGCCGCCAATGCACCGGCGAAGAGTCCCGCATCGTGTGCGCGACAGAAACTCTCGAAACTCTCCGTGGCCTCGGCCGAGAGCAGTCGGCGCAACTCGACGGCCTGCGGTGCACGCTCTCCTGGCTCGAGGCCGAGATCGAGCGGGAACGACGGCGGGACAACGCCCTGGTCGCCGAAGAACTCGCGCCAACCGTCCACGCGAGGGTCATCAGGTCCGAGTTCGACCGAGGTTGCGCAGTATTCGAGGAAATCGCCCGTGGCAGGCAATGTCTCGGGTTCGCAACCGTGGTAGAGCAACCGCAGATCGTCGATGATGACGGCGATCGAATACGCGTCGACGTAGGCATGATCGAAGGCGCACACGATCGTGGAGGTGTGGGGCCGATCGATCGCCGCGAGGAGGTACGCGCGCGCGGCGAACGGCGCGCATCGCAGGTCACTGTGGTGGCGCAGTGCCTCGCGCAGTGCGGTGGCGGATCCGTGCGCGACATCGGGTTGCGGATCCAGTCGGCTCGGCACCGGGCGCAAGAACCGGCGTGGGCCCGACGGCGTCATGGTGAACGAACTGCGCAAGGTGCCGTGGCGGGCGATCAACCCGCGATAGGCGACGGTGAGCCGGTCGCGATCGAGGGGCCCCGCGACATCGAAAGCCGCTGCCAACCAGATGCTTCCGGACTCCGCGCCCGCGAGATGCACCAGTTGGTTGAACGACGGCGGGATCGGTGACTCGACCGCCCCGGCGTCATCGGCGGGGACAGTCCAGTGCACAAAGGTGCCCGGTTCAGGTGCGTAGCGATCAATCGTGGTGACGTGCAAGCGCCACCTCCCGATCGGCGGCGATCGAATAGTCTCCCTCCGCTGCGACGGTGGCGAACACAGTGCGCAGGTGGGCGTGGTAGCGCGCGAGCTGCCGCTGGGCGAAGGCTGTCGACGGACTCTGGCAGCCCAGATAGAGGTGGTTGGCATCGCGGTTGAACCACATCGACGCGTTGGCAGTCTCGCCCTCGCCGGTGAACAGCATGCCTCGCTCGTACGGTGCGGTGCCCGCGCCGGGGAATCTACGGAAGTCCATGTAGGACAGCATGTTCGGGCTCGTCAGCACGGCGCTCGGATCGGCGCCGGAGGTGAGGAGCGCCGACAGCACCGAGGACAACGGCGCGCCCGCCAGCCGGATCGCGCGATCGTAGGCCTCATTGGCGCGGGCGACCAACTCGGTGAACGAAGCGCGGTCGTCGACGACGAAGCTCAGCGGCGCGAAATTACACAACCACCCCTGCGACAGCAGGAAATCACCGAGCCCCCTGGTGCTCACCACCGTCATGCCGTAATACTCACGGCGACCGGCTATTTCGAGATCTGTGATGGCTACCGCCGCGAGCACGCCGGCCAGGTACCGTCCACCCGCGGCTCGGCAGATCTGGGCGAAGGCGGCCGAGCCCGTCGCGTCGAGCAGGTCGAATTCGATGGCGTGCATCGGCGCGGTGGTGCCGGGTGCCAGTCCGAGATCGAGCGGAAAGCGGGGCATCGTATTGCCGTGGCGCCGAAAGGTTTCCACCCACTCGACGATCTCGGGACTGGATTCGTCGAAGGAGTGCGCGAGAGCGTGTTCGGCGCGCGCGTAGTCCGGGAACCCGCCGGTCGCAGCGCTCGTGAACGGGCTCAGTGCCCGTCCTGAGTTCTCGTTGGCGTAGAAGTCGAGGATCTCGGTGAGTACCAATGCCTGGGAAGCGCCGTCACTGAGCGCGTGATCGCAGGCGTAGTAGAGGGTGAACGAATCGGCTCCGGCGACGGCGCCGAGAACGAACCCGGGCCACGAGGTCGCCAGCGCCTCCGCCGAGAACCGGGCGAGAGCGTATTCCCGGAATACCTTGCCACCCAGGGTATTACCGACTGTCCGGGGTTCGAAGGCGACATCGTCGGAGTCGATGCTGTGGCGGGTCACCGTGATGCCGTCGGTGGTGAACCAGGTCCGCAGTCCCTCGTGACGGCGTACGAACCGTTGCAGAGCACGACTCATCGCCGCTGCGTCGAGGACCCCGTCGACCTCGGTGCCGACGGCGAGATACGCGGTATGCGGTGCGGCAGTGCGATGTGCGGCCCCGATCCCGCGGATGTGGTTGTCCTGGAGGAACGTGCCGGGGTCCGGGTCGGGGGCAGCGGCACCCGCGGCGTGGAGCGCGGCCCGGGTCGGACGCCATTCCACCAGCTCGCCCGGCGCGGGCTGCCAATTGCGAAGAGCGGTGATGATCATCGCCTGCCTCACCCGGCTGCCGGTGCGACATCGGTGCGTCGAGCGACCAGCGTGCCGTCGGCGGTCATCGTGGACAGCGTCGCGGTGAACGTGTTGATGAAGCGGTGCACATTCGCGGCGGCGATCTCATTGCTGGGAAACCGCGCCGACACGGCGATTCCGCTGGGCGAGCGCACGATCCAGAGGTAGACCTCGTCGTCGGACTGCTCGCCGCTGCGCAACGGTCGCACACCCCATTGCTGCCAGTGCGCGGCATCGGGCACGTAGCGGATATCGACGTAGGACACGACGAACCGCGGCACCTCGGTGCTGCGGAGAAGGGAGGCGATACGCGGAAAGGGGTAGCGGGCCAGTGATTTCGTCGCATGGATGGCCGCCGTGGTGCGCGCGAGCAACTCGTCGAGGGTGTCGGC
Organism: Nocardia sp. NPDC058705; assembly: GCF_042749305.1. NCBI lineage: Bacteria > Bacillati > Actinomycetota > Actinomycetes > Mycobacteriales > Nocardiaceae > Nocardia > Nocardia sp. NPDC058705. Next base: position 29,265 of record NZ_JBHYRN010000007.1, read on the forward strand.
GCCGGTGTGGTCGATCTCGAGGGGGAGCAGCCCGACATACCAGCCCATGGCATGCGCGTGCTCGGGCGCGGAGCGGGTGTGCACCGGCATCGCGCAGCGCAGTGGTTGCGTGCCGACCAACATCCGGTGGGTCGCGGCGAGCGCGGCGAAGATCGCCGACTGGGTGGAGTGGCCCGCTGCCCGGCTGCGTGAGCGGAGCTGTTCGGCCTGCGGGGCGGTGAGCGCCCAGGACGACAGTCCGCTCTGGTGGCGCGGGGTGTCGACGAAGGGGGCGGCGGGCTCGGTGACTCGCGGTGTGATGGGCAGCGGGAAGGCGGGAAACCGGCCACCTTCGCTGCGCAGGTATCGGCGCCAGTGCTGTACCGCGTGGTGGTCCGCCGTCATCGTCATGCCTACGGCGCGGTCGTCGGCGCCGAAATCGATATAGCTGCCGACCTCGGGCAGTTCGGCGGGTGTACCGGTGAGCACGCTGCGGTAGATGCGCTGAATCTCGCTGATGGCCAACATCATCGAGTAGGCGTCCATCACGGAGTGATCGGCACCGAACACGAGCAGAAATCCGGGTCCGTCGGTGGCGTCGGTGTCGCTGACGGTAGCCAACAGGCAGTGCGGCCACTCGGTGGGCGAGAGCCGGGCCGCGAAGAAGTCGGTGAGGTGCTGATACACCCGGGTACCGGTGCGCAGGTGCCCGACGCGGCGGGCCTGGACCTGTACGTCCGCGGCGCTGCAGGTGAAGCGCGTGAATCCCTCGGCTGTCTCGTCGGTGGCCGCCGTTGTTCGGAAAGCGTCGTGGCGCGCCATCCATCGCAGCAGTGTCGTGCGAACCGCGGCCGCGTCGAAGGGCAGTGGTATCTCGAAGATCGTGCCGAGCCACGAACTCTGGCCCCGGGCGGGCCCACCCGAGCGCACGCAATGTTGCTCGTGCAGATGACTCAAGGCCCGATCGTCCGGCTTCCAGGCGTTTGCCGCGCCGGTGACCGGAATCCATTCGGTGACAGTGCCCGCGGGAAGCGGGTAATCGGCTAGCTCTGTGAATTCCATACGAATCGCCCCAACCATTTTGCTGACCGAAAGCTGAAAACACTGTGAATCCCCATGCTCGCCTGAGGTCGCGGCAACCTCGACGTTGCTCGCACCGACGGCGCCAGCCCATACGGGCATGAAATGAGCGTAAGACCAGCGAGAAAATAGTTCATCCCGGGCATTCGTGGTCTTGGTCACGAATGGTTCCATCTGGGTATATCAGGTGGTCATCGCGATATTCAGCCAGTAGCGGTTGATTTGTTCATTTCGTTCGAATAAATATGTGTGAATACGAGGTTGCGGCGCGCTGTTGGGACCGGGTCGGGCCGGTCGAATTCAGGGTTCGCGGCGGGCGCGGGGTTGCCCGTGCCTTCGCGGAGAACATAAGCTGCCAGCAATTCGCAGTGGTGCGACCGCACTCCCATACCGATGAGGAGATGACGATGGCCGCATTGGAATCGGCGATCGAAACCCGGGGTTTGACCAAATCATTCGGCGCGTTCCGCGCGGTCGACGGAATCGACCTGACGGTGCGGGCGGGCACGGTTTGCGCGGTGCTCGGGCCCAACGGGGCAGGGAAGACGACCACGGTGCGGATGATCGCCACGTTGGTGCGTCCCGATTCGGGCAGTGCCCGCGTCTTCGGTTACGACGTTGTGCGCGACGCGGCCACCGTGCGCTCGCTGATCGGCGTCACCGGCCAGTACGCCTCGGTCGACGAAGACCTCACGGCCCGCGAGAATTTGACGATCTTCGCCCGCCTGCTCGGGCTGTCGGGCGCCGACTCCGGACGTCGCGCCGACGAACTGCTCGACGAATTCGGGCTGCGCGACTCGGCACGACGACCGCTGCGCCACTTCTCGGGCGGTATGCGGCGCAGGCTCGACCTCACCGCCAGCCTGATCGCGCGGCCACCGCTGCTGTTCCTCGACGAACCGACCACCGGCCTCGATCCGCGGACAAGAGCGCAGATGTGGCAGACGGTGCGCGATCTCGTGGCCACGGGCACCACCGTGCTGTTGACCACCCAGTATCTCGACGAAGCCGACGCGCTCGCCGATCACGTCGTGGTGATCGACCACGGGCGGGTCGTGGCCGACGGTACGGCCGACGAACTCAAGACCGCCGTCGGCGCGACGGCGCTGACCCTGCGCGTGGATCGCGCCGACCTGGTCGACGCGACGGCGATCGTGCACCGATTCAGCGGCACCGACTCGATCGTCGCTGCCGAGGAAGGACGTATTCGCGTGAGTTCCACCGACACGAAAGCACTGCCGGAACTGCTGATCGCGCTGCGCGAGGCCGGAATCGAGGTGCGCGAACTCGGTGTCGCGCAACCGAGCCTGGACGAGGTGTTCTTCGCGATCACCGGGGCACACCGCGTGCCGGAGCCGGCATGACGACCGTCGACCGGATCGGCGCACCGCAGCGGGCGCGCCCGATCTCGGTGTCGCAGTCGATCTCTCAGGCGGCGACGATGGCGCGGCGCGGTCTGCTCAAGATCCGCCACAACCCGCAGGAACTGTTCGACGTGATCGCGCTGCCGGTGGTGTTCACGGTGATGTTCTCGAGCATTTTCGGTGGCGCCATCGCGGGCACGGTCTCCGGCTACCTGCCGATCCTCGTTCCCGGTGTGCTCGTACAGGTCGCGGTGGCGGCCTCGGTCAACACCGGGGTGAAGTTGCGCGAGGACATGAACAAGGGTGTCTTCGACCGCTTCCGGGCCTTGCCGATCGCGCGGGTCGCACCGCTGGCCGGCTCACTGCTCGCGGACATGGTGCGCTACGCCGTCGCGACGACGATGACAGTGCTGGTCGGGCTGGCGATGGGCTACCGGCCCGCCAGCGCCGTCGGCATGGTCGTGGCCTGCCTGCTGGTGATGGTGGTGGCGTTCGCGCTGAGCTGGATCTTCGCGCTGATGGGGGTGCTGATGGACAAACCGTCGACGGTGCAGGGCGTGTCGATGCTGGTGTTGATGCCGTTGACGTTCGTGTCGAACGCGCTGGTGCCGGTGGCGACGATGCCGGGGTGGATGCAGGCGTTCGCCCAGGTCAATCCGGTCTCCCACCTGGTGACGGCGGTGCGGGAACTGGCCGACGGTACGTTCGGCCCGCAGATCGGGATCTCCCTGCTCGGCGCGGCGGTGGTGATCGCCGTGCTGGCACCGCTGACCGTGCGCGTGTACATGCGGCGGACCTGAAATTCCTTACGGCGCGACCCGATCGACCGTCTTGCGGAACAGGTTGGCCGGGTCGAACCGGCGCGTCTTCGCGTCGTAGGTGCGCAGCAGAACCAGTCGTGCGGCGTGCACCACGAAGATCGGCGGCAGATACAGCACCACCGCGCCGAGGGCGAGGCCGTAGCGGCGATGCAGGATCAATGTGCGTGGCAGGCAGACCATGTATCGCACGAACGACGGCATGCCGGTCTCCATGCGGCGCGGTGCCACGCCGACGGTGATCGTGGGCAGGAAGGCGTTGCGGCCGCCGATCTCGGTGACGCACAGACCGGTGTCGACATCTTCGAAGATGTCGCGGCGCATGGCAACTCTGTCCCGGATCGCGGCCCAGGTGTCGTGGCGCAGAATCATATTCGAGCCGTACAGCACGGGAACCTGCTTGACCTGGCTCTTGCTCCTGGTCCGCCAGCGTTGCCGCAGTGAGCCGACGGTGTCGCCGTAGGGCAGGTCGTAGGCCTGGCCGCGACCACAGGCCGCCGCCCAGTAGCCGTCCTGGTCCGCGTCGAAGAAGGCGAGGATGCGCTCGGCCCAGTCCGGCGGCACCAGGGTGTCGGCGTCGATGCGGGCGATCAGGTCACCGTGTGCGCTGTCGAGGCCGCGGTTGCGGGCGTGGACCAGGCCCTGTTCGGCCTCGTCGATGAGGCGGATCGCGGGCCATTCCAGGGCGTGCGCGGCGACGATCGCGCGGGTGTCGTCGGTGGAATTGTTGTCGACGACCAGGATTTCGGTGATGTGCTCGCGCTGGTGCGCCAGGCGCCGCAGGCACTCGCCGATGATCTGCTCCTCGTTGTAGGCGGGGATCACCACGGACAGCGTGTTCATCGGATTCCTCCACGGGATGTGCCGGTGTGGACGGGTAGCGCGTCTTCGGCGAGGGTTGCGGCAGTGCGCACGGCCGCCGCCGGCGTAACCATCTTCGAGCCGAGTTCTGATGCTGCAGCGCAACATTCGGGTTCGAGCAAGCAGCGGACGGCATCGGTGAGCGACTCGTTGTCCACCCGTGCCGCGGCAAGGGAGGTGCCGACACCGAGTGCGCGCAGCCTGCGGCCCCACATCGGTTGGTCGGCGCCGAGCCAGCAGGCAAGGGCGGGGATACCCGCGCGCAGTGCCGCGGCCGTGGAACCCGCGCCGCCGTGGTGGACGGCCGCGACACAGCGGGGGAGTACGGCGGCATGGTCGACGGTGCGCACCACACGGACCGTGTCGCCGGTCGCACCTGCCATGAACTCGCTCCATCCGGTGGCGACGAGAAGGCGCAGACCCAGCTCATCGGCGACCTCGGTGAAAGTTCGTGCGAGGCGCTCGGGTTCGACGATCGACATGCTGCCGAATCCGACGTAGAGCGGCGGTTGCCCGGCGGTGAGCCAGTCGTCGAGCTCGGCGCTGTCTTCGGCATCACCGATCGCGGCCCGCGTTGTCGGTGCGAGATCGAGAAAGCCGACGAGCGGTCTGCGGTGGCCCCACTCCTGGGTCAGGCCGGGGAAGAGGAGGGGGTCGTACGCCTGGATCTCCGGAGTGTCGCGGCTGGAGATCCGGCCCGCGGGCGGACTCGACGGGCGGTCGAGGCCGAGGTCTGCGGCGAGTTCGCGCTCCGCCGAACGGGTCGCGAGCCAGGTCACCTGCTCGAGCGCCGCCCAGCTGAGCCGATGCGCGGGCCCTGGCGCGCGGTCGACGGGCAGCAGCGAGGCGACACTGTTGCGCCGCATCGGGCAGTAGTGCACCGGGACATAGGGAATCGCGCGTGCGGTGGCCACGTTCAGCAGTCGTTCCTGCCCGACACTGCCACCGATCACCGCGTCGGCGCCGACCGTGAGATCCATCAGTTCGGATTGCGCGCTGCGACCGTTACGCACGGTGATATCGGCGATCGCGCGCAGTCGGGTCAACGGATTCGCGGATTTGATTCTTGTCGATACCAAATCGGAGTCGAGTAATTCTTTGGTGTCGGCACCGAATTCTTCGGTCGGCACTCCTGTGCGACGACAGAATTCGGTGAGATTCGGCGGCACCGCCATTGTCACGTCGTGGCCACGAGACCGTAATTCCACGCCGAGCGCAAGGCCGGGTTGCACGTCACCGCGGCTGCCGGTGAACGCGAGAACATATTTCATCGAACTCCTCGCAGTACGGCTACCAGAGTCGAGAAGTCCACCGTAACCGGAATATCGCCGGGTTCGCGCGGTGAAGCCGACCCGGGGTGCTACATCTCACAGAAGGCGCGCGGATGCTGGTCCATTGCTGTAGATCTCGCCTACCGTGCTGCTATGTCGAGGTTTCTACTTGCGTTCAACGGAACACGGGGAGATATCCAGCCCGCGGTCGTGATCGGGGCCGAACTGGCGCGCCGTGGCCACGACGTGGTCGTCGGTGCGCCGCCGAATCTGTGCGAATTCGTGGCCGCGGCGGGGTTGTCGGCCGAGCCGTTCGGCTACGACACCCACGCGCACATGAACTCCGAGGTGGTGCGCACGAAGATGCGCACCGGCGGGCCGCGACAACGCTGGCAGGCCTTCACCGAGATCCGCGATCTCGGCTGGTCGCAGGCGGTCTCGGACATGGATCGAATGGCGCCGGGCGCCGATGCGATCCTCACCGGCTTCGTCACCGAGCAGATCGCGGCCGCCTACGCCGAATCCGTTGGCGCGGCATGCATCTCGGTGCACCATGCGCCGATTCGGCCCAACAGCACGGTCTCGCCGGTGCCAGCCGGGCTGTCCGGCCTGCCGCCCGTGCTCAATCGGGCGAGCTGGTGGCTCACCGACACCGCGATGTGGCTGCTGACCCGAGACCGACAGAACACCTTGCGCCGCGAACTCGGCGTCGAGGGCGCGGTGGCGCACTCACCACGTGATCGCCTCGAAATCCAGGCCTACGATCCGCTGCTGTGCCCTGAACTGGTGGCGGAATGGTCCGATGAGCGTCCGTTCGTCGGGTTCCTCGGATTGTCGGGCGAGCAACGCCGTCGAATCGGTGCCGACACCGGTGATTGCGCGCTGATGGAGTGGATCCGAACCGGAACGGCGCCAGTATATTTCGGGTTCGGCAGTATGCCGGTTCCCGACGCCGCGGCGGTGGTCGACGCCATCGTGGCGGCCGGTGAGCGGCTCGGCGTGCGAGCGTTGATCAGCACCGGCTGGTCCGATCTCTCGCCGCCCGACACCGAGAACGTGCGGGTCGTCGGCGCACTCGACCACGATCAGGTCCTGCCGCTGTGTCGCGCCGCGGTGCACCACGGCGGGGCAGGCACCACGGCCGCGGCGCTGCGCGCGGGGATCCCGAGCGTGGTGTGCTGGGTCGGCTCGGATCAGCCGTACTGGGGTGCGCAATGTGTGCGCCACGGTGTCGGCGCGTCGACGCGATTGAAGGGCCTGACGGTCGAGACGCTGCTCGCCGAGCTGACCACGGTGCTCACACCGGCGTGCGCACGACGAGCCGAAGAGCTTGCGGGAGCGCTGATCACGCCCGAAGAGGCGGTCGACCGATGTGCTGATCTCGTCGAGGAATACACCGATTCGAATCTGCGCTCGCGGGCGCGACGCTGATGGCGGCCACGCTGCGAATGCAGCCGGAGGACAGCACGTACTGGCTGGTGCGCGAGGCTTTCGGGTGGTCGGTCGTGCTGCAGATCGTGTGGCGGTTTCCCGCGCACCCGGCTCGGGCCGACCTCGAGCTGTTCAACAAGAGACTGTGCGACGGCGTGCTCAACCGGCGGCTGGTCAGGGCCTCCGTGCCGGTTGCCCGTCACCGCTGGGCGCATGCGGACTTCGCGCCCGAGTTGTCGGTCGATGGAACGCCGATCGCGGGCGACAGCGTCGAAAAGTGGTCCGGGGCAGAGCTTTACAGTGTGCCACTGGACCCGGAGCACGGCCCCGCGTGGCGGCTGCGTGGTGTCGCGGTCGATGACGGCGGTTTCGTCCTGTCGCTGACCGCACTGCACCTCGTCGCCGACGGCCGGACCATGGTCGATGCCGCGATGGATGCCCTGGCAGGCCGTGCCGCCGATCCACTCTCCGGCGCCCACCCGGTGGGTCCACCCGCCGTGAACCGCGAGACGAACCTGTTCGATTCGATCGGCACGGTCCTGCGCGACGTGGTCGACGGTGCGGGCCAGGTCGCCGCCGCGGGGCGCGGCATCGCCTCAGCGGCAGCCACACTCGTCCGCAATCGCGCCGTCGGCCGATCCACGGGCCCGATCACCGAGCAGTCCGCGAGTCCGGTCGGGGAGCGGCGAACCGCAGGCGCAATCGAGGGTCGGCAGATATCGGAGAGGACGACGGTGGAGCGTCCGATCAAGGCCGAAGCGCACCTGCGGTCCCCTCGGGCGCAATGCGCGTGGATGACCGTCAGTGTTGATGTCGCCCACTGGGATTCGATCGCACAGCGGCACGGCGGAACTGCCAACACCCTGTTCATCGCAGTACTGGCCGGTGCACTGCGCGCGTCCGGTTACGCCGACGGCGGACCACTGAAACTGGGCATTCCGGTGAGCAGGCGCACCGAGGACGACGACCGTGGCAACGCGACCGCGGGCGTGTCTGTGCTGCTCACCGACGAGCTGGTCACCGGGGGAGACCTCGGTCCGCTGCGTCGGCTGTGCAAGGAGGCGTTCACGCGGTTGTCGGCGGGGCAGCGGGCCGCGCACGTTCACCTGCTGCCGCTGGTGTCGCTGTTGCCGACGTCGCTGGTGGTTCGTGCGGCCACCGCGGGCTCGGGGATGCCGGACGCGGTGGCGTCCAACCTCGGTGACTTCGCCGGCGACCTGCGCGAGGTCGGCGGTGTTCGCGCCGAAGCCGTCGCGTTCCGCGGCATCGCGCAGGGCGTCGACCCCGACCTGACATACCGGTTCGGCGACGGACTGCAATCCTGGGCGATCCGGTCGGGCGAGACCATGACATTCTCGGTCGCGGCATTCGACGAGGAACGCTTCCCCGATGCCGAAGAGCTCCGCAGGCTACTGTCCGGCGAACTCGACGGCTGGGGCATCGAACACCGGATGTGGTGAATGTCGCTATCGCGCTTCGCCGAGATGCGGGACCTCCGCCGCGTGGTTAGCCTGACGAAATGAACCGTGTTGCAGGTGCGGACGAGTCATATCTCCTGGCGCAAGACCTCTTCGGATGGTCGGCGCCCATCCAATACGCCTGGGTGTTCGGCAGCGAACCCGAACGCGCGGAGCTCGAACGATTCGGTGCTCAGCTGGCTGCCGGATCGTTGAGCCGCAAGGTGATTCGCGCCGTCGTACCCTTCGCGCGACACCGGTGGGTGCGCTCCCCACATCCACCCGTGCTGCGCATCGAGGCCGACCCGATCGCCGATGACGAGATCGGCGCGTGGGCCGACCGCACCCTGCGCACCGCTGACCTCGACCCCGCCGGTGGCCGGGGATGGCAGCTGATCGGGGTGAGCACCATGTCGGGCAAGTTCGTCCTCTCGCTGCTGATCTCGCACATGGTCGCAGACGGCCAGGGGCTCTACAACGCCCTGGCGGCGGCGCACGCGGGCAGCTCGGCGAGCACTCTGCCCACCGAATCCGCGGTGCTGGCCACGCCCCGGTGGCGGGCCGACGCGAAGGACGCCCTCGCTCAACTCGGCGCGGCGGCATCGGCCGCCCGGGTGATCGGCACCGAGCTGTGGCGCACCCGCAACGACCGTCCCGTCACCGCCACCCGCGTCCCGCGCACCATCGACGTGAGCACCGACGGCCCCGACACCACGCTGGCGATCGTCGACATCGACCGCGCCCGCTGGGCCGAGCAGGCGAAGCAGTTCGACGGCACCGGCAACACACTGTTCACCGCGGTACTCGGCGGCCTCGTGCAACGATCCGGTTATCCCGTCGGGCCCGACGGGCTGCGTGTCTGTATCGCCGTGAGCAACCGGGAGGCGGGCGACGAGCGCGCCAACGCCTCCGGCGGGGTGTGGATCCGGGTGCCCGACGAGATCACGCCGGAAACGGGCCTGCGGGGGATCAGGGCGCTGAGCAAAGAGGCCTTCACCCGCTACGCCACCTCGGGTCAGGACAAGCTGACCGACAATCTCCAGCCGGTCGTTCGACTGTTGCCCGACGTCGTGATCAAAAAGATGATGCGCTCGATCGCGGGCCCCGACACCACCGTGTCCAACCTCGGTGCCGCCCCCGACAGCGCCATCGAGATCGGCGGTCGGCGCGCCGAGTCGTTCGCCATTCGCGCGATCATGCAGGGCCGCGACGCCGCCGAGCGCCGTCGCCAAGGTCCCGCCGTCGCTGCGTGGGCCGTCGAATACGACGAGAAGCTGACGATCACGTTCTTCGGGATCCACCCCGAGTACTTCGGTGACGAGGCGAAACTGCGCGCCCATATCGCGGCCGAACTCGACGCGTGGGGCCTGGCCGCCACCCTGTGGTGACGGCCGGGCTACGCGCGGATCAGATCGAGAAGGTCTTGCCGTAGGTGACGACGGTGTCGCCGCCGGAGCCGACGATCTTCACGAACGGGCGGACGTTGGTCTGGCCGAGGACACCGGTGACGGTGCCGTGGAAACCCGAAAGGCGAAGCACGCCTTCGGCTCCCGAGATGTCGCCACCGGCGACCTCGACCTCCTGGATACCGGGGCCGAAGCCGACGGCGACTTCGATGCCCGCTTGGGGGATGAGCCCGTCGATGGTGGCGCTCGGGTCGGAGCCGAGCTCGATTCCGAGGCTCGGCGTCGACCATTCGAACTTCAGCTTGCCGTCGAGGGTGGCGGGGTAGCCGACCTGGTAGCCGACGATGATCTTGCCGGACCACGCCTCGGCCTCGGCGCCGGTGACCCGGTAGGAGGCTGCGCCACTGTGGAACCACTCACGGGTGAGCGGGTTGCCATCGAGGGGTGCGACGAAGTCGACCCTGGTGTCGGACTGGATGGCCTCGACGGTGCGGTTCTTGCCGTCGAGAACAGAACTGCTGCTGTCGATCTCGGCGCCGGCGGAACCGGCTCCCATGGCGAGACCGACGGCGATGGCCGAAGCCATCGCGGCGACGCGAAGCGCGCGCGGACGAAGCACGGTGAATCCCCTCATCAGATTTCTTCCCCTGGATACACGCCCGCAGAACACTGCGTTCGACGCCGCTGGCCCCCTGTGATCCGGGCACCGGCCCAGCGCGACTCTGCGATGGTCCAGCGGTGACCGGAACTCGATCATGGTGCGGCGCTGGGCGATCCGAGTATCCCACGGGATACGATCATGCGCTGATCAACATAAGATCGTCTATGCCACAGCCTTCGCACGCGACTATTACCGGCGTGGGCCCGCCGGGTCGTCGATCATCCAGCGGCCGTCGAGTTCGGGCAGTCCGGCGCTCACTTCGGCGAGCAGGTCGGGCAGCGTCAGCAGGACGACATCGGGGTCGGCGGCGACGAGGTCGGCGGGGGAGATGATCGGCACGTCCGTGCCGGGCATCCGGCAGCCCTGCTTGGCCGGTGAGGCGTCGGCGACTCCGGCGAGCAGTCCTTTGTGCGCGCCCGCCATGCTCAACAGAGCGACAGCCCGCGAGGCGGCACCGTAGGCATAGACCCGATGCCCCTGTGCGGCACCGTCTTCCAGCCACCGACGCAACGCGCCGACATGTTGGTCGACGGTCTCCTGCAGGCCCGCGGCGGCGCTGAGTGCATCGGCCTCGCTCGTGAGAATTCGCTCCAGGGTGGAGTCGGGAGCGTGCTCGCCGTGGCGCACCGCGAGGAGCACGGCCCCGCCGTAGAGGTCGAACTCCCACGCGGTGACAACGCTCATCCCCGCTGCCCGCAGCAGCGTGCGCAGGGTGTCGAGGGAGTAGTACGCGAAGTGCCCGTGCCGCAACGCATTCCACTGTCCTTGCGCGACGATTGTGGCCAGTGAGTGGTACTGCACGAGCAGCACGCCGTCGGGAGCCGTCGCCGCGGCACGCGCCACGAACGCCGCCCGCTGGTCCGGTTCGTGCATGATGCCGAAGCAATCGAGAACCACGTCGGCCGGGCCATCAGCGATCTCGCGGAAACCGTGTCGGTCGAGCAGGGGCAGCCAGGTACCCCCGTGAGGACTGCCGAACTCGGTCACCGTCGAACCGCGCAGGAATCCGGCGTCGTGGACCAGACGCACCGCCTCGGCAGCTTGGTCGCGCAGTGCCTGCGGTTCGATGCCGCGAGGTTCGGCCGTGACGGTGTCGTCGTCGGCGAGCTGGGCCAGCCCGCACGCCACGCACTGGTCCATGCGCAGCGGATGGCCCACTTCGAGGGTCGCGATCGGAGTGTCACGTGGCGGAAAGTGATCGGCCGCGGGCACCGTGCCCAGGTCGAGAAGGGGGGTGAGCGTGGTCTTCGCGCAGCCGCGGCATCGGCGGGTCATGGGAGGATGTCCTCGTGCGTATCGAGCGGACCGAACTGGCCGACGTGGTGGTACTCGTTCCCGAACCGTTCCGGGACGAGCGTGGACTGTTCACCCGTACTTTCGACGCGGGCGAGTTCGACGCCCACCTCGGGGTGCCGGGAGCGGCGGCGACGTTCGTGCAGGATTCGCAGTCGCGGTCGGTGCGCGGGGTGATCCGCGGCATGCACGGGCGGGGCGGGCGCGGTGAGGCCAAGCTGGTGCGCTGCGCACACGGCGCGGTGCACGACGTGCTCGTCGACATCCGCCCGGACTCGCCGACTTTCGGTGCGCGGCAGGCCTTTCGGCTCGACGACGAACAGTTCCATCACCTGTACGTGCCGCCGGGTTTCCTGCACGGATTCCAGGCGCTCACCGAGATCGCCGACGTCTGCTACCGCATCGACCGCCCGCACGATCCGGCCGAGGATCTCGGGGTCGCCTACGACGACCCCGAGCTGTCCATCGACTGGCCGCTGCAAGTCGGCCCGGTCTCCGCGCGGGACGCGCAGGCCGGGAGCTGGGCCGCGCTGCTGGCTAAGCTGAAGCCGACGCACTGATCCGGCGCAGCTGTGCGTCCAGGACCCCGGAATCGCACAGGCCCTGCAGGTGCGGCAGCCGGGTGAACCGGCGGAAGAAGGCGTCCGAGGTGAGCCCGCGCGCGGTGTACTCGGTGAACAGCTCGGCGGCACCCGCGGGCACCGTCCACTGCGCCTCGAAACCGAGAACTTCACGCGCGTAGGAGAAGTCGACCCGGTAGGAGCGCGGGTCGGCGCCGCTCTCGCCGGTGATCAGCAGGGTCGAGCCGGGCACTGCCTCGACCACCGAGGCGGCGATCTCGGCGACGGTGAGGTTGTTGACCTCGGTGCCGATATTGAACGCCCGGCACGAGACGTCGGCCGCCGGTGCGGTGAGGCAGGTGGCGAACGCGGTCGCGATGTCCTGCGCGTGGACGAGGGGCCGCCACGGGGTGCCGTCGGAGAGCACCTTCACCTCGCCGGTGAGCACCGCGTACCCGACCAGGTTGTTGAGCACGATATCGGCGCGCAGGCGCGGCGAGAAGCCGAAAGCTGTTGCGTTGCGCAGAAATACCGGAACGAAGTCGTCGTCGGCCATGGCGGCCACATCGTCTTCGACGCGGACCTTGCTCTCGGCGTACGGGGTGATCGGGCGCAGCGGGGCGTCCTCGGTGACGAGGTCGGCACCGGCGGCGCCGTAGACCGAACACGTCGACGCGTAGAGGAACCGCGAAACGCCGGCCTCCTTGGCGAGGCGGGCCAGCCGCACCGACGCGTGATGATTGATGTCGTAGGTGATCTCCGGCGCCAGCGCACCGAGCGGATCGTTCGACAGCGCCGCCAGGTGGATCACCGCGTCGAAGCCACGTAGCTGCTCGACGGTGACCTCGCGCAGGTCAACCCCCAAACCTTGGGGGTCACCGGCGAATTCGCCGAGCACGCAGTCGGCGAAGTAGCCGATGTCGAGGCCGGTGACCTGATGGCCCGCCGCCCGCAGCACCGGCACCATGACGGTGCCGAGATAGCCCTGATGCCCGGTGACCAGTACCCGCATGTTCACGTCTGTTCCCATCTGATGATCGCTTTGTCGAGCACGAACGCCTCGGCGTACGGTGCGTGGCATTGCACGCCACGCATCCGCGCCAGCCCGAGGAAGGCCTGTTCGTCGAACCAGTCGCGGCCGGTCTGCGACGGATAGTGCTTGTGCAGCAGTTCGGACTTCTGTTGTGCCAGTGCGTGACTCAACGGGTGGTAAAGGGTGGGAGCCGGGGTGTCGGTCTCCCATTTGAGGATTTCGTAACCCAGGGTCAGGTGGTCGCGGAATTCGGTCGGCACCAGTTCGGCGAGCAGACGGTGGTCCTGGTGGGCGTCGCCTCGGTGCGGCGCGAACACCACTTCGGGTTCACCGCCACGACGGAACTCGGCGAGGGCGTCCTTGATCCGGTCCCAGTGTGCGGGAGCGCGGCCGTCGGGCACATCGAGAACCTGCAACTGCGGCTCGGTGCCGGAGCAGAACGCGGTGAGCGCCGCCCGCTCCTCGTCCTCGCGCGCGGTGCCGCCACCGGACAGCACCAGCGCCCGCACCTCGACATCGGGATCGGCGCCGGTGAGCGCGAGAAGCGTTGCGCCCATACCGATCGCGATGTCGTCGCAGTGCGCGCCGAGCACCGCGATCCGGCGTGGTGGACGGGTGAACAACCCGATCACGGCTGGTCCCACACCATCCACGGCCGCGTGCCGTTGCGGTAGGCGTCGTCGAGTTCGGCGCGTTCCTTGAAGGTGTCGGCCGGCTTCCAGAAACCCATGTGCTGATAACCGAAGAGCCTGCCCTGCCCGGCCAGCGCACCGCACGCGTCGGCCACCAGATCGCCGCCCGGCGGCAGCAGATCGAAGATCTCCTGGCTGAGCACGAAGTAGCCGCCGTTCTCCCACAGCGGCATCTGCGCCACCGGCACGATGTCCTTGACCTCGCCCGTCGGGGAGATGTCCACGCAGTGGAACGAAGACTGCGGCGGCACCACCATCATCGACGCGGCCGCACCCGAGGCGTGAAAACGCTCGATCATGGTGTCCAGTGGCGCGTCGGTGAGGACGTCGGCGTAGTTGGCCAGGAAGTACTCGTCGCCGTCGAGGTGCTCGCGCACCCGGCGCAGTCGCTCGCCGATCGCGGACTCGACGCCGGTGTCGACAAAGGTGATCGACCAGTCGCTGATGTCGCTACCGAGCAGCTTCATCTCGCCGTTGCGGATCACGAAGTCGTTGGACGCCGACTCCTGGTAGGTGAGGAAGAAGTTCTTGATGTGCTCGGCGCCGTAACCGAGACACAGCACGAACTCCTTGTGGCCGAAGTGCGCGTAGTAGCGCATCACGTGCCACAGCAGCGGGCGCGGACCGACCAGCTGCATCGGCTTGGGGACGACGTCGTCGGATCCGCCGCGCATGCGCATGCCGTATCCGCCGCAGAACAGTACGACCTTCATCGGTTCGTTCACCTTCATTCGGAGTGTGCGCCGGCCGCGACCGGTTCGCTCGCCGGGACACCGCGATGCAGCACCGGCAGTGGATACACGAGTTCGCCACCCCACTCGGCGACCTGGCTGAGCTGGGCGGTGATCTCGGTTTCGAGATTCCACGGCAGGACGAGCACCACATCGGGCTTGTCCACGTCGATGCGTTCCGGCGGGTGGATCGGGATCCGGGTGCCGGGGGTGTAGCGGCCGTGCTTGTAGGGGTTGCGGTCCACGGTGTACTCGAGCAGGTCGGGCCGGATACCGCAGTAGTTGAGCAGCGTGTTGCCCTTGCCGGGGGCGCCGTAGCCGACCACTCGCTTGCCCGCCGCACGACAGTCGAGCAGGAAGCGCAGCAGCTCGTGGCGCACCGATTCCGCGCGGGCGCCGAGCGCGGCGTAACCGGCCGGTTCGTGCAGGCCCGCCGCGCGTTCGAGGTCGAGGACCTCGGCAACCCTGGCGCTCGGTTCGGCGACGGCGTCTGGCCGCGCCCACAGCCGGATCGAGCCGCCGTGGGTTCCCAGCAGCTCCACATCGACGACGGTCAGCCCGGCGATCGCCAGCGCGCGCTGGGCGGAGTGGACGGTGTAGTACTGGAAATGCTCGTGGTAGATGGTGTCGAACTGGCCGAGCTCGACCAGGTTCAGCGCGTGGTGCACCTCGATGCTGAGCCAGCCGTCGTCGCTGAGCAGGGTGCGCAGGGCGAGGGTGAACCCGCGCAGATCGGGGACGTGGGCGTAGACGTTGTTGGCGACCACCAGGTCGGCCGGACCGTGCTCGGTGCGGATCCGCGCGGCCGAATCCTGTTCCAGGAACGCGGTTTCCGTCGGCACACCTACCTTGCGGGCCGCGAGACCGACATTGACCGAGGGCTCGATGCCGAGGCAGCGGATGCCGCGGGCGACGGCGTGGCGCAACAGGTAACCGTCGTTGCTGGCCACCTCCACGACGAACGAATCGGGACCGAGGTCGAGGCGCTCGGCGGCGGTGCTGACGAATTCCTCGGCGTGGCGGACCCAGCTGTCGGAGAACGAGGAGAAGTACGCGTACTCGGTGAAGGTGTCCTCGGGGGTGATCAACGCCGGGATCTGCAACAGCAGGCAGTCCTCACACAGTCGCAGATGCAGCGGATAGGTCGCCTCGGACAGGTCGAGTTCGGTGGCGGACAGGAAGCTCTCGCACGGGGGCGTGGCGCCCAGGTCGAGCACGCTCGTGAGTCTTTCGGAATCACAGAGTCGACATTGCACGTGGAGCCCCCACCTTCTTACCCGTTCATCAACGCTGTCACGGCTGCTGCCGGTCATGCCGGACGTCGGACCGACGGGCTCAGACGTTACAGCGGTCGGCCTGATGAGGTGTCCCAAAAAATCTGGGGGAGAAACAGAATCGTGGTATGTTTCGGAGTTCGATCGGGTCGATCCGGTACCGGCTAACTGTCGGCGAGGGCGACCGCTCCTGACTTATTTGTGACGCCACTCACTCGCGAAAGTGGTTTTCCTGCATTCATATCGAAAGGCGATAGCGGATCTGCGATAGCTGTCCGATTGCTCTGTGATGTGGCTAACTACTGGAATCCGTTGTGGCGGTGACTCTTCGGCGAGAACGTGCGCCGGGGGTCTGTAACAATCAGCGGGCGGGTATCGAATCGACGGGCAGCAGACGGCCGCAGCGGCCGGGTTCCGGTCGATGAGGATCGGGAAAAGATTCGTCTCCCGAAGGGGAGGTGTGGGTTCATGAGCTACGAGCTCGCTGGTAGTGGCGACGTCGACGTTGTCAACGGTGCCCAGGCACTGCGCCGCACGCAGCGCGAGAGTTGGCAGGCCGCGCTGATCCAGCGGCTGGTCGTGACCGATGTGATCGCGGTGTTCGGCGCGGTCGTGGCGGCGCAGACGATCCGCTTCGGTGGGCCGGCAGCGCAACCACTGGCCTGGCCGTTGCCCTACGAGGTCGGCTACTCCGTGGTGTCGCTGGCCTTGGCCGTCGGGTGGCTGGCGCTGCTGCACGGCTACGGCAGCCGCACGCCGCAGGTGGTCGGCACCGGCAGCGAGGAATTCCGCAGGCTCGTCTCGGCGACCCTGCGGCTGTTCGGTGTGCTCGCGATCCTCGCACTGCTGTTCCGGGTGGAGGTCGCGCGTGGCTATCTCGCCATCGCGTTGCCCGCCGGGCTGGCGGCGCTGGTCGCGGGGCGGCTGGCGTGGCGGTGGCGGTTGCGGCGTTGGCGTGCGCAGGGGCGGTGTCATACCGCGGTGCTGGTGGTCGGTTCGCCGGAGGCCGCGCAGGCGATGGCGTCGGCGTTCACCGGCGATCCCGGCTCCGGCTATCGCGTGGTCGGGGTGTGCGTGCCTGAAGGCTCGGTCGGGGCGCAGTTCGACACCGTCGACGGGCCCTCGGTGCTCGGAGACGATCGCTCGGTGCTGGAAGCGGTGCGGCGCAGCGGGGCCGATTCGGTGGCCGTGGCGGCGACCGATCACCTCGGGCCCGCCGAATTGCGGCGGATGGCATGGGCTTTGGATCCACTCGGCGTCGATCTGATCGTGGCGCCAGGTGTCGTCGACATCGCGGGCGCGCGATTGACCAACCGGATCGTCGCGGGGATGCCGATGCTGCACATCGACCCACCGCAGTACGGGCGGGCGAAGTCGAGCCGTAAAGCCTTGTTCGACCTGTGTTTCGCCGTGATCGTGCTGCTGCTCATCGCGCCGATGCTGGCCGTGATCGCGTTCGCGGTGAAGGTGACGAGCGCGGGGCCGGTGTTCTATCTGTCGGAGCGGATCGGGCGCGACGGCATCCCGTTCCGGATGATCAAGTTCCGCAGCATGCTCGTCGACGCAGACAGCACCGTGGACGCGCTGATCGAGCGGCACGGCGGAAATCCGTTGTTCTTCAAGGTCAAAGACGATCCACGGGTGACCGTCGTCGGCCGGTTCCTGCGCAAGTACAGCCTCGACGAGTTGCCCCAGTTCTTCAATGTGCTGCGCGGGGACATGAGCGTTGTCGGGCCGCGCCCGCAGGTGCAGCGTGAGGTCGACAGCTACGACGGGGAGATGCGACGACGGCTGCTGGTGAAGCCGGGCGTCACCGGGTTGTGGCAGGTCAGTGGGCGCTCGGATCTGACGCCGGAGGATTCGGTGCGACTGGACCTGTCCTATGTCGAGAACTGGTCGATGGTGCTGGATCTGGCATTGATCGCACGCACCATCGGCGTGGTCACCCGCGGCGACGGCGCGTACTGAAACCGCGAGTTCGCGTCAGCGGAGATCGCGGCGACGGAAGGCGATGAGCCCCAAGAGGATTCCTGTACCCGCGAGAGCGATCAGGTAGGCGATCGGTGTGATGTCGAACGCCGCGCCCGGCAGTTTCGGCGGGTGGACGAACGGAACCAGATCGATGATCCACTGCGGGAAACTGCCCAGCGAGCCCAGCAGGAAGATCACGATCATCGCACTGAGCACGGCCCAGGCGAGCGCCGCGTACTTGGGCAGTGCGCCGAACAACAGCATCGCGATGGCGGTGACCACCCAGACCGCGGGCAGTTGCACCGCGACCGCGCCCACGGATTCGCCGACCTTGCCGGCAATATCGCCATCGGTTGCGCCCCAGACGATTCCGATCCCCAGCCCGGATGCCAGTAGTGCCACGGCGGGCCCACCGATCGCGAACAGCAGGTGACTCGACGCGTACCGCACGCGCCCCACCGCGGCGGCCAGGACAGTCTCGGCGCGGCCCGAGTTCTCCTCCTCGTGCAGCCGCAGCACCGCCGACACGGAGTAGGCGGCGGCCGCGGCGGCCAGCATGGTCACCGCGTAGGCGATGAACGCCTTCTCCAGATCCGCCGACCCGCCCAGCGAGGTGACCACGTCCTGCAGGGTGCCGCTGTCGTCGAGCATGCCGCCGATACTGTTGACCGCACCGCCGATGAGCAGCCCGTACAGGGCGAAACCGGTCGTCCAGGCGAGTAGTGAACCCCGCTGCAACCGCCAAGCCAGACCCACCGGACCCGACAGCGCGGTGCCTGCCGCCGCAGGCCCGGGGCGATCCGCCAGTAGCCCCGCACCGATATCGCGGGTGCGCAGCAACCGGTAGGCCAGCAGGGTTGCGCCGGTGCCGAGGGCGGCCAGGGGCACGAGTGCCCACCAGCGTTCGTCGGCGAACGGGCGGATCTGCAGGCACCACCCCAGCGGCGAAAACCACGACAGCACCCCGTTTCCCGCGTCGCCGACCGCCCGCACCGCGAACGCCGCGCCCAAGGTGGCGAACGCGATGCCACGGGCGAGCCGCGCACCGGTGCTGACCTGAGCGGCGACCGCGGCCACCGCACCCCACACGACGCCGGACCCGGTGAGCGCGGCACCGAAGGCGACCGAACCGCCGACGGGCAGACCGGTGGCGAATAGTGAAGCGGTACAGATGATCCCGGCGACTGTCGAAGCTCCGTAAGTGAGCAGGAGGGCTCCGGTGAGGCCGGCGAATCGGCCGATGCTGGTGGCGCCGACCAGTTCCGCGCGCCCGGTCTCCTCTTCGACCCTGGTGTGGCGGATCACCGTGAGTACCACGGCGATCGCGATCACCGCGTACATGGCCCCGGCCTTCCAGGTGCCGATGGAACCGAGTGCCGAGCTGAAAACCGGTCCGTACATGGCGATCAGCGCCGGGCTCGCCGCCGTGGTCGCCGCGAAGCCGTCGAGTTGTTCGGCGGTGGTGTAGATGTCCTTGATCGAGACGATCTGCAGCGCGGGCATCAACCCGATCGACAACGCCCACAGCGGCGCCACCACCCGGTCGCGGCGCAGGTACAGGCGCAGCATCTGGCCGGTGCCCGCGAATTCGCCTGTGGTGCGCGATGTTCCGGCGAAACGGGGGAGTGCGACGGCCGTGGTCATGCGCGCACCTTCTCGGCGGTCTCGACGTGGTAGTGGCGAAGGAACAGATCCTCGAGTGTCGGCGGCGAGCTGGTCAGGCTGCGCACGCCCGCGTCGCCGAGGCCCCGGATCAGGGCGCCGAGGTGGTCGGCGTCGACCTGGCAGCGCAGCGTCGATCCGTCGCGTTCGACATCGTCGACACCGGGCAGCGCGCTGACGTCGCCGGGATCGCCGATCAGGTCGGCGGTGATCGCGGTGCGGCTCAGATGGCGAAGTTCGTTCAGCGAACCCGATTCGACCGTGCGGCCCGCGCGGATGATCGTCACCCGGTCGCACAGATGCTCGACCTCGGACAGGATGTGGCTCGACAGCAGCACTGTCGCGCCACGCGCGGCCGCCTCATGCACGCAGTCCTGGAAGACCTGTTCCATGAGCGGGTCGAGACCCGAGGTCGGCTCGTCGAGGATCAGCAGGTCCGCGTGTGCCGAAAAGGCCGACACCAGAGCGACTTTCTGCCGGTTGCCCTTGGAGTAGGTGCGGGCCTTCTTCGTCGGATCCAGCTCGAAACGTTCGATCAGCGCGGTGCGGCGCGCCTCGTCCAGTCCGCCGCGCATGCGGGCGAGCAGATCGATCGTCTCGCCACCCGACAGCGACGGCCACAGGGTGACATCGCCGGGGACATAGGCGATCCGGCGATGCAGGTCGACCGCATCGGTCCACGGATCACGGCCGAACACGGCTGCCTGCCCGCCGGATGCGCGCAGCACCCCGAGCAGGACCCGGGTGGTGGTGGACTTGCCCGCGCCGTTGGGGCCGAGGAAGCCGTGGATCTCGCCGGTGCCGACGTGCAGGTCGAGTCCGTCCAGTGCGGTGAAGCGGCCGAACGTCTTTCGCAGATCCGTGACGTCGATGACCCGGTCGGTGGTGGGTTCGGTCATCATCTACTCCTCGAAAAGGGTGTCGAGCATGGTGGAGTCGGTGAGCAAGCCCTGGGTGTAGAGCTCGAGCGCCGGGAAGGTGGTCTCGTCGGACAGATCGCGAATCACCTTGCGGTAGTCGAGCTTTCCGTCGCGGTGCATGCGCAGCTGGAGGTAGAGATTCATCGCGCCGACATGGCAGAGCACGATGTAGCGGGCGCGGGCCGCGTGATCGCGGCTCGGCTTGACCTTGCCCTCGTCGACCGCGGTCTGTAGGTACTGCTCCGCATCCGAGATCATGTGCTCGAGCAGTGACTCCGCCAACGCGCCCCCCGCCTGGAAGCTGCGCATCAGATAGGCCATCAGTGGTGCGAAGGTCTCGATCTCGGCCATCGCGGTGAGCAGCGCCGTCGGTCCCGGCGCCTGGATGGTGCGCAACTTCTGGTCGCGGATGATCTCGAGCACACGATCGTCACAGGCCGCGCGCAGACCGTCCTTGGAACCGAAATGGTGGTTCACCAGTCCGGGCGATACCCCGGCCGCCGCCGCGATCGCCCGCACGCCCACATCGAAGCCCTGCTCACCGAACAATTCGATCGCGGCATCGCGAATCCGGGCGGCGGTCGTGAGATCGGCTGAACGCATGTTCAATATGTTAAACGCGCGTTCAATCTGTTGGCAATAGGTTCGGCGCGATCGAGTTTCGGGCCTAGGGGTCACTCGTCGCCCAAGCTATGGTCGAAGCCATGGCTACCGGCACATCGACGACGGCAGAACATCTCCGCGCAGCGCTGGACGGACCGTGGCGCGCGGTCAGAGAGCAGGCGCGCACACAGCTCGCGGGCACGGACTTCACCGACGATCCCGAACTCGACATCCACGCGGCCAGGGCGCGCGTGCTCGACCAGATGCGCGTGATCGCGACTATGGGCTACCCCGAGCGCGGCTTCCGGCCCGAGAACGGCGGCACCGGCGATCCGGGCGGCGCGGTCGTCGGGCTGGAGATGCTGGCCTACACCGACCTGTCGCTGTGGGTGAAATCCGGTGTGCAGTGGGGACTTTTCGGCGGTGCGGTGGAGAACCTCGGCACCGAACGTCACCGTGACTTCATCAAACGCCTGATCTCGCTCGATCTGCTCGGCTGTTTCGCGATGACCGAATCGGGCCACGGCAGCGACGTCGCCGACCTGGAGACCACCGCCACCTACGACCCGGCCACCCAGGAATTCGTCATCAACACCCCGACCCCGTCGGCGCGCAAGGACTACATCGGCGGCGCCGCGGTCCACGCCAGGATGGCCGCGGTGTTCGCGCAGCTGATCGTCGGCGGCGAGAGCAAGGGCGTGCACTGCCTGCTGGTGCCGATCCGCGACGACCTCGGCGCCGACCTGCCCGGCGTGACCACCTACGACGACGGTCTCAAGGGCGGACTGCCCGGCGTCGACAACGGCCGCATCGTCTTCGACCACGTGCGGATTCCGCGCGAGAACCTGCTCAACCGCTACGCCGATGTCTCCCCGGACGGCACCTACAGCTCCGAGATCGAGAACCCGAGCCGCCGCTTCTTCACCACCCTCGGCACGCTGGTGCGCGGCCGGGTCAGCGTCGGTGGCGCGGGCGCGGCGGGCGCCAGGGTGGCGCTGAGTATCGCGGTGCGATACGCGCTGGCGCGCCGCCAGTTCGCCGACCCCGATACCGGCGAGGAGACCCTGCTGCTCGACTACCGCAGCCATCAGCGCAGGCTGCTGCCGCTGGTCGCGAAGTCGTTCGCGCTGGCCTTCGCCCAGAACGACCTCGTTCGCCGGATGGATCTGATCCAGCGCGGACTCGACACCGAACCCAGCTCACAGCGAGCGCTGGAAAAGCGTGCCGCCGGTCTGAAGGTCGCGCAGACCCGCCACGCCACCCGGGCGATCCAGGAATGTCGCGAAGCCTGCGGCGGCGCAGGCTATCTCACCGAGAACCGCCTGGTCACGCTGAAGGCCGACACCGATGTGTTCACGACCTTCGAAGGTGACAATGTCGTCCTCACCCAGCTCGTGGCGAAGGAACTGCTCACCGCCTACTCCGACGAGGTGCGTGA
This sequence comes from Nocardia sp. NPDC058705, assembly GCF_042749305.1. NCBI lineage: Bacteria > Bacillati > Actinomycetota > Actinomycetes > Mycobacteriales > Nocardiaceae > Nocardia > Nocardia sp. NPDC058705. The sequence continues at coordinate 51,770 of NZ_JBHYRN010000007.1, forward strand.
CCTCGATGCCCTCGGCTGGGTGCGTTTCGCCGCCACCATGGCCGGTGACGTGGTGCGCAAACGCTCCGGGGTGCGCCAGCTGATCCAGACCCTGCGCGACCGCAACGACGAGTCCGTCGACGAGGGCGATCTGTCCAAACGCGATGTCCAGCTGCAGCTTTTCGCCGATCGCGAGGACTACCTGCTGCGCACCGCCGCCCACCGGCTGCGGGCCCGCGCCGAGGACACCGGCCCGTTCGAGGCGTTCAACAACGCCCAGGACCACATCCTGGCCGCGGGCAACGCGCACATCGACCGCCTGGTCCTCGAGGAATTCGTCGACGGCATCGCCGCCATCGAGGACCCGGACGCGAAGGCGCTCGCCGAAACCGTGTGCGACCTGTTCGTGTACGCCTCGCTGGAGGAGAACCTGGCCTGGTACATCATGCACCGGTTCATGTCGGTGGAGCGGGCCAAGGCCGTGCGGCGCGGGGTGAACGAACTCGTCGACCGGCTGCGTCCCGACGCGCTGACGCTGGTCGAGGCGATGGGTGTGCCCGAGACGATGCTGCGTGCCGAAATGCTGCACGACGCCAGCGTTTACGACCGCCGCTAGGCGCTTCTTCGCGCGTGTAGCGCAGAGGAGAGCCAGCACAACCCGATCGCCATCGAGGCTGCCGCCGCTGCCCCACCGAGTACATCGGTGGGGCGGTGGTACCCCAGGGCTGCCATGCCGGGGGTGATGGCGATCAGCGCGAGCACGGTGAGCGTCGCGACCACGATCCGTGTCCGGAAGTCGTTCACCGAGTACGCGAAAGTTGTTGCGACAGCGACCAGGTGGACGGTGTGCCCGCTGGGGTAGGCGAGATGGTCGTCCATCTGCCGATCCCACAGTGGTTTCAGCAACACGGTGTTGATTGTCAACGCGATCTCGGGGACCACCAGCATGGTCACCGCCTGCCACCACTGTCGGCGCAACGCGAACCACGCACACGCGGCCACGAGCAACGCGACGACCACCAGCGCATCGCTCGGCACGACGAGCAGTCGTGCGACGCCAGGGGAGACGGTGTGCTCCGACACCACCGAATCCAGTTCGCCCGCACCGCCGTTCGCGGAAAACGTCAACGGAATCGCGGCGGTCAACGCGGCACCGGCACCGATCGCCGTCAGCCGCGCCACGGTGGTGTTGCGAACGATCACGGACGTGACAGTAGCCGCCACCCGGTCCGGCTCAGGCGGGACCGTAGGTGAGCACCGCGGTGATCACGAACCACAGCACCCAGACGATGGCCACGAGCATGCCCAGCGCGAGGGTGATCCGCAGGAACGCGGCACCGAAATCGAGATCACCGGTGACTCGCGGATACAGCTTCCACGGGCTGTACCACGGGGCGATCATGCCCTGGGACTGCGCCTGGCGCTCGAGCTCGGCCTGCTCATCGGCATAGGCCTCCGCGGCAGCCTGGGTGGGCCCGCCGTGCCACAGCGTCACGTCGATCGGTCCGAGGAAACCTTCGTTGAGCAGGTCCTGCGGTGCGGGCAGGAACGGCAGAATGCCGAGGCCGCGGAACGCGATGGCGATGTCGTTGGCCGTCCAGAGATTGTGTTCCTTCTCGGCCAGCAACTCGAAGTACATCTCGAGCCGGTGCGGGTCGTCGGTGACGATCACATCGAAACTGGGGTCGCTCCAACCCTGGTGCACGTCGATCTGAGCGCCGGGCATCGGCACGATCAGGCCGAGGCCGTGCACCGCGCGCTGGCCGAGCCCGCGGGCGGCGAGATAGTCCTGCAGGGCGAAGGTGTGGTCGCGCGAACGTTCCAGCGGGGTGGTCTTCTCCGCGCCCGCGAACTGGGCCAGCTCACCGGAGACCATCCACGGGCCGTTGAGCGGGATTTCGAGGACGCCGTCCTGGGGCGCGGTGAATGTCTCGGCCTCGATGATCACGCAACTGGTCGGGGTCCAGACCACCGCGTCGAACTGGTGCAGTCGATCCTGATGGAACAGGCTGCAGTTGATCGTGGCGACGCCGTGCGGGCTCGCCGGGTCCTTCCACGTGCGCAACCAGTCGATCAGCGCCGCCTCGGCATCGCTGCCTGCCGCATTCTGCACGCGCACGAGCATGGAGACCGCCCTTCGTTGGTCGTTGGCGCGGAGCCCGGCACACGCACCCCGTGCCGAGAACCGTTGGCGTACATCGTAGCTCGATCAATCCTGTTCGGCGGCGATCGTGCCCGCGTCCACGGCGGCGACGAGTTCGGCGTGGTCGGCCTCGGTGCGGTCGGCATAGCGCACCGCGAAGGCGGCCACCGAGTCCTCGAAGCGGTCGTCATCGTCGTCGGTTTCCAGATAGCCGGCCAGCGCGCGCGGATCCAGCGAGCGGGCGTGCGCGCGGGCCAGCAGCGCGCCCGCGAGCCGGCCGTAGTCGTCGAGATCGTCGGCCGACAGAGTCGCCGGGTCGATACTGCCCTTGAGATTGCGGAACTGGCGCACGATGAACGGCACCGACTCGTCGAGTTCGATGGTCGTCCAGCCGAGCAGGATATCGGTCTCGGACTGCACGGTTCGCGCGCCGACCACGATCCGCTCGCCCTCGTGTCGCGGTGCGACCGGCGGCAGGAACGGAGCCAGGGCGGATGGCCGCGCCTGCTTGACCTGCAGGACCACCGCTTCGCCGTCGTTGCCGTGCAGCAGCGCCACATAGCTGTGCAGGCCGACGCTGCCGGTGCCGACGATGCGGAAGGCCACATCCGAGACCGCGAAACGCGACAGCAGATTGCGCCGGGATTCGCGGATGGTGCCCGCGTAGCTCTCCAGGCCGTCGATCACCGCATTGCACACCTGCTCGTCGACGGTGGTCAGCACGGGCGGGTCACTGACGAAGCGGTGCTTGCTGATGTCGGTCTCGTGGTCGTCGAGATGCTCGGTCCACTTCGCCACCACTTTGGCACTGGTGTTCTTGCGGGCCTTCTTGGCGGCCTTCTTGAAATCGTCGAGCAGATCCTCGGCCTTGGCGCTGGTCAGGATCGACTCGTCGGGCAGGGCGGTCCACGACTGCATGAACGGCATCTCGGCCAGCTCGGCGACAGTGTGCCGATACGAGCGGGCGGCGTCGCGGGCGGCGCGTAGGCAATCGTCGGCGTCGACACCGCCTTCTCGCCCGGCCAACACGAGGCTCGCCGCCAGACGTTCCAGATCCCACTCCCACGGACCCATGACCGTCTCGTCGAAATCATTGATATCCATCACGATCTCGCCGCGCTGGGTGCCGTAGAGGCCGAAGTTGGCGGCATGGGCATCACCGCAGATCTGGGCGGCCAGACCACTGTCGGGCCCGGCGGCGAGGTCGGCCGCCATCAGGCCCGCTGCGCCGCGGAAGAAGGTGAACGGGGAGGCGATCATCCGCCCGATCCGCAGCGGAATCAGGCGCTCGATCCGGCCGTGATTGCTGAGCTCGATGAACTCGCGCACCGTCGGTCGCTCGGGACTCTCCGCGGCGCGGTCACGCGCGGTGACCGGCACCCGCTGCCTGGCAGCCCGGCCACGTTCACGGGCGTCCTCGGCGGAGACGTAGGAGCGCAGATCAATACCACTGTCGGACACGACTGTCGAGATTAGCCGGTCGACGCGCGGCGGGTGGCGCCACGCTCGACACGCAGCGGAGTTGACGGCGTTTCGGCGTGGCCGGATGGCGCGAGCGGGGGTCGCTGCGGTAAGCATGGGCGTGGCAACCGAATCAGGAACGCCGGGTCCGCACGACACCGAAACCGGTGGCGTGTTCAGCGACCGCATCCTGACCGTGCCGAACGCGCTGAGCGTGGTGCGGCTGATCGGCATCCCCGTCTTCCTGTGGCTGCTGCTGGTCCGCCATGCCGACGGTTGGGCTTTCGCACTACTGATCGCCAGTGGTTTCACCGATTTCCTCGACGGCAAACTAGCCAGATTGCTGGATCAGTCCTCCCGTTTGGGCGCCCTGCTCGACCCGCTCGTCGACCGTCTTTACCTGGTGACGACCCTGGTGGCCTTCGTGGTTCGTGGCCTGTTGCCGTGGTGGCTCGCGGTGATCTTGATCGCACGCGATCTGGTGCTCACCGCGACCCTGTCGGTGTACAAGCGGCGCGATCTGCCCGCGCCCGAGGTGATCTACCTGGGCAAAGCGGCCACTTTCGCGCTGATGTCGGCGCTGCCGTGGATGCTGACCGGGGAGATGGACTGGGCGGGGGCGAGTTTCGGGTGGGCCTTCGGCTGGGCACTGCTGATCTGGGGTACGGCACTGTATGTCTGGACCGGGGTGCTCTACGCGGGGCTGGCCGTCGCGGTCGCGCGATCGATACCGCCTGTGCCGCACCGCGGGAGCTAGTCGATACTGTTACGCGCAACGTCGACGATGAAAGGACGTCCTGTGACCCGGACCCCTGAGGAACTGCGCTACACCGAGGAGCACGAATGGGTGCGGCGGACCAGCCCCACGGCGGTCCGTGTCGGCATCACCGACTACGCCCAGTCACAGCTGGGTGACGTCGTGTTCGTCCAACTGCCCGACGTCGACAACGACGTGACCGTCGGCGACAGCATCGCCGAGGTCGAGTCGACCAAGAGCGTGTCCGACATCTACGCTCCGCTCAGCGGCAAAGTCGTTGCGGTGAACGAGGATCTGGTGCAATCGCCGGAAACCCTCAACACCGATCCCTACGAGGCGGGCTGGTTGTTCGAGCTCGCGTTCGACGACGAGGCAACCCTGGATTCCGTTCTCGGTGAACTGCTGGATGCAGCGGGTTACCAAGGAGTTATCGGGGGCTGACGCAGCCTTCACAGTTCTCCCTGCACGGGCACGCCCCGGCAGGGTACGGTCAAAGCCAAGCGGATACGTCGGGGAATCGACGCCGGGATCTTTTCCTGGCGATGTGATCGCGCCGCTCGTGTCGGGCGAATACAGCACCTGCTTGCATGGATAATCAGGTTCGAGGAGGAGAGAAACGGTGAGCGAGAACAGGGACCCGGGTTACGGGGAAACCGCGGCCGAGACGACATCGGTCTTCCGCGCGGACTTCCTCAACGAGGTCGACGCGTCGCGCTCCGCAGAGCCGGCCGGCGAACAGCCGGTTCAGGGCGTCGAGGGCCTGCCTGTCGGCGCGGCCCTCCTGGTGGTCAAGCGTGGCCCGAACGCGGGCTCGCGTTTTCTGCTGGATCAGCCGACCACATCGGCCGGTCGTCATCCCGACAGTGACATCTTTCTCGATGACGTCACTGTCAGCCGTCGGCATGCCGAGTTCCGTCAGGACGACGACTCGTTCCAGGTCGTCGACGTGGGCAGCCTCAACGGCACCTACGTCAACCGGGAGCCGGTGGATTCCTCGGAGCTGCAGAACGGGGACGAGGTCCAGATCGGCAAGTTCCGGCTGGTCTTCCTGACCGGTCCGCGCGCGCAGGCGAACGAGTCGGCGTCGGGCGCGGGGTCGCGATGACCCCAACGGTACTCGCGTCCATGAAGGGCTTGATGCTCGCGAAGGACGCAGTGCTGTGACAGGGGCGGCGCAGTGGGCGCGCGGAGGGATGTCGATCGGCTCCGTGCTCGACCTGCTGCGACCAGATTTTCCTGACATCACCATCTCCAAGATCCGGTTCCTCGAATCCGAGGGCCTGATCCGGCCGGAACGGACACCGTCGGGATACCGGCGGTTCTCGGTGGCCGACTACGAACGGCTGCGCTTCGTGCTGACCGCGCAACGCGATCAGTACCTGCCGTTGAAGGTGATCAAGGAGCAGTTGGAAGCGATCGACAGTGGTGCGGCGACGCTGGGCGTGCGTGAAGCGCGCGCCCGGGCGCACTCCCACCACCGGTCCGCGGAGGCCGGGCACGCTGTGTCCGGCTCCGTGGACGCCGACGACCACGCCGCGAGCCCGGCCACGCCGCGCCGTCTGGGCATCGTCGGTGGCGAGATCACCCCCGAGGAACTGCGCGTCGACGTCGGCGTGCGGCTCACCAGGGCAGACCTGCTCGCCAAGGCCGATATCGATGACCGTTTCCTCGACGATCTTTTGCGCGCGGGACTCATCGTCGCCGGTGCCGGCGGATTCTTCGAGTCCGATGCGGTAACCCTCGCTCACGCGGCGAAGGCGATGGCCGAATTCGGCTTGGAGGCACGCCATCTGCGCGCTTTCAAACTGGCCGCCGACCGCGAAGCGGCACTGATCGCACAGATCGCCGCGCCCATCGCGAAGAGCCGCGATGCCGATGCGCGCGCCCGTGCCGAGGAGACCGTCCGCGAACTCGCGGCGTTATCGCTGAACCTGCACGCCGCACTGGTGAAAGCCGCGGTGCGCACGGCCCTCGGCGGCTGACACACCCGGCCGGGTGATCAGGTATCGCCCCGGCTACACACCGATTTCGGCTCGAACGACTTCCTTGCGCGCCCCAGAATTCGCCTAGACTCGTTGGTACGGCGAGCTGTGCGGCGATAGCGTGCCGGCTGGCGGCGAGTATGGGAGGCAGAGAACTGATGAGCGAGATGCGCGTCATCGGCATCCGTGTCGAGCAGCCACAGAACCAGCCCGTGCTGCTGCTGCGGGAGGCATCGGGGGAGCGGTATCTGCCGATCTGGATCGGGCAGGCCGAGGCCACCGCGATCGTGCTCGAGCAGGAGGGGGTCACCCCGATCCGCCCGCTCACCCACGATCTGATCAAGATTCTGATCACCGATCTCGGGCACACCCTCAAGGAAGTGCGGATCGTGGATCTACAGGAGGGCACCTTCTACGCCGATCTGGTGTTCGACGGCGACCTGCGGGTCTCCGCACGACCCTCGGACTCGGTGGCGATCGCCCTGCGCGTCGGGTGCCCGATCTACGCCGAGGAACCGGTACTCGCCGAGGCGGGGCTGGTGATGCCCGACGAACGCGAAGACGAGGTGGAGAAGTTCAAGGAGTTTCTGGAGTCGGTCTCGCCTGATGACTTCAAGGCAACCGATAGTTGAGATCTCAGCCTGAAGTAGAGGTCGAGGGAATCGCTGGTCTAGGTGCTTGGTGTGACAACACCGCAGGTCCGACAATGGCAGGAGTAACCTCGAAAGTCGGGCAACATCCGTCGTGACTGGCGACCCGAGCACGTCGGCAGAAGGAGCGATCAGTGGAAGAACAACCGCAGGATGTCGTACAGCCTGGCTTGTTCCCGGACGACTCGGTTCCGGACGATCTGGTCGGCTACCGGGTGCCGAGCGCGTGTCAGGTCGCCGGTATCACCTACCGTCAGCTCGATTACTGGGCCCGGACCGGCCTGGTCGTGCCGTCGATACGGGGCGCGGCGGGCTCGGGCAGCCAGCGCCTGTACTCGTTCAAGGACATCCTCGTCCTCAAGATCGTGAAGCGGCTGCTGGACGCGGGCATCTCTTTACAGAACATCCGGATCGCCGTCGATCATCTGCGCAGCCGTGGCGTGGGCGATCTGGCCGGGATCACCCTGTTCTCCGACGGTACCTCGGTCTACGAGTGCACCTCGCCCGAGGAGGTAGTCGATTTACTGCAGGGCGGCCAGGGCGTCTTCGGCATCGCCGTCGGCGGTGCCATGCGTGAGCTGACCGGCGCGATCGCGGATTTCCCCGCCGAACGCGCCACGGCCATCACCGACCGCCCGGAGGACGAACTGTCCTACCGGCGTAAAGCCAGGGAAAACCGAAAAACCGGTTAGAGGTAGCCGAGCAGGTCAGAAGGTGCCGTGGGCAGGCGGGGGAGTGTCGTGGAGTAGGGCGCGGCCCAGGTGATGGTACTTCCAGCGGACCGGGTCGTGCAGGGTGTGGGTCCTGGCATTGCGCCAGAAGTGGTGCAGGTTGAGATCGGCGGTGGCGCTGCGGGTTCCGCTGACTTCGAACAGGGCGGATGACACGTCAACGGCGGCGCGGTCGGCGACGATCTTGGCCGTCGCGACGGCGAGGGACGCCTGACGGGCCGCGGTGTGTCCGTCGGCGCCCGAGACCGCCGCGGAGATCGCCGAATCGACGGCGGTTCCCGCGGCCGCCAGGGTCGCCTCGGCCGACGTCACCGTCACCACCAGTTCCCCGAATCGCTGGATGAGCAGCGGGTCGTCGACGGCGCGGTCGACCCCGGCCTCGAACCAGGGCCGGGCGTGGCGCCGTACGAATTCCGTTGCGGCGGTGAGGGCTCCGCGTGCGATGCCGGTATCTATCGCGGCGTGCAGCAGCTGGGCGTAGGCCCCGTAGGCGGTGGGTCCGGCGAGGGCTTGCGCGCGGGGGACCAGTTGCTCGGCCCGCACCCGCACGTTCGCCAATTCGACAGTGCCGCTGCCGGTGGTGCGCTGGCCGAGGCCGTTCCAGTCGTCCACGATCCGGACGCCCGACGTTCGAGCGGGCAGGTAGGCGATGTATTCGCCCGCGGGCAGGCCGCTTCTCGCGTCAGGGTCGTCGAGCCGGGTCAGCACGGCGAGCAGATCCGCGAACAGTGAGCCGGTGCAATAGTATTTCGTGCCGTCGATCCGGAATTCGTCGTCTACCGGGCGCAGCGTGGTCGAGATGTCGGTGATGGTTCGGCCGCCGCGTTCGGATTGGGCGTTGGCGATGCGCGCACCGCCGAGCACCGCTGTGAAGTATTCGCGTCGCTGTTCGGCGGTACCGGCCAGGCGCAACAGATTCAGATACACGAAATGGCTGTGCGGGATCTGCGCGATATTCGGATCGGCCACCGCCAGCAGCCGCACCACTTCCGTCAGCACGCTCGGCGCCAGATCGGCTCCACCGAACTCGGCGGGCACCGTGATCGCGAGCAGACCCGAGGACGCCAGCTGATCCAGCTGCGCGTAGGGCAGCTCGCGGTCGCGGTCCCGGGCGGCGGCGCCGGGCGCGAACTCGCGGGCGAGTTCGGCCGCGACGGTTACGCCCTGGTCGGCGGAGGTGATGCGCTGGGCGGTGGCCGCGGTCATCAGCCGACCACCGTCGCGGGAACCCGGGCCGCCTCGAGTTCGCGGACCAACGGCAGCACCTTCGCCCCGAAGTACTCGATGTCCTCCTGGAAATGCAGGAAGCCGCCGAGAATCAGGTCCACCCCGAGGTCGCGATAGGCGACGATCCGTTCGGCCACCTGCTCGGGTGTGCCGATCAGCTGCGTGCGGAATCCATCGTTGTACTGCACGAGATCGGCGAACGACGAATCCGCCCACATACCTTTGCGGTCGCTGGTGGACGCACCCGCCTGCTGCACCGCGTCGCGGAAACCCTCGACCGCGGGCTTGTTCGCCTTCTCGATGATCTCGCGCAACGTATCGCGCGCTTCCTTCTCCGTATCGCGGGCGATGATGAACCCGTTGAGCCCGAACTTCACCTCGCGATCGTTGTCCCGGGCGACGGCACGCAGGTCGTCGAGTTGTTCGGTGACGCCGTCGAAGTCCTTGCCGTTGGAGAAATACCAGTCGGCGTGGCGGCCGCCGTTGCGCCGGGCCGCCGTGGAGTTACCGCCCTGGAACAGTTCGGGGTTGGGGCGGGCCGGGGTGTTCAGCGGTTTCGGCTTCAGTGTGAAATCGCGGATGCGATAGAAATCGCCGCCGTAGTTCACCTCGTCCTCGGTCCAGATCTTGCGGATCACCTCGAGGAATTCGCCGCTGCGCCGATACCGTTCGTCGTGCTCGAGCCACGGCTCGCCGAGGGCCTGGAATTCGCCCGCGAACCAGCCGGACACCACATTGATCGCGAACCGGCCGTTCGAGAGGTGGTCGGCGGTCGCGCCGAATTTCGCGAGCACGGCGGGATGCCACAACCCCGGATGAATGGCGGCGATCACCTTCAGCCGTTCGGTGGCCAGCAACAATGCCAGGCTGAAGGACGTGGATTCGTGCTGGAATTCGGCACCGTAGGAGGCGGTGTAGCGCACCTGCGAGAGGGCGTAGTCGAAGCCGTTGCGTTCCGCGGTCTGCGCGAGCTTCTTGTTGTACTCGTAATCCCAGCTGGTGCGCTGTTCGATATCGCTGGTGACGAGGCCACCGCTCACATTCGGCACCCAATAGGCGAACTTGATCTGATCGGTGATCCGCTCGGTTGTCATAGCTGCTCCAGAGTTCGTGCGGGGGTGGGTTGGCTGTCGCTATCCGACGGCGACCGGCGCGAACGTCGACCGCGCGAAGCGACCGGCCGGTGTGAACTTCGCCAGCAGTTCGCCCGCGTCCACACCGGTGACCTGGGTGATATAGGCGGCGGCGTCCTCGGGAGTGTCGATGGCGAGGAACGGCTGCGGCCGGTGCAGCAGCCCGACCAGTGCCGAGGCGAAGCGCGGGTCGACGGCGGCGGTGGCGAAGAACTGGCCGCCGATGTCGGCGAACTCGGGGTCGCTGAGGAACAGCCGGGTCACCTTGGCGGCGGCATCACTGCGGGCGGCCAGGAACGCGGCGTACTGCTCGCCGATCCACTGCTCGTCGAAGGGCCCGTCGTGCACCGCGGCGGCCGCGACCAGGCGCTGTGCCTGGATCAGGCCACTCTGGGCGCCCTGCCCGGCGACCGGATCGTAGGCGACGGCGGTGTCTCCGAGGGCCGCGACCGGGTGGCCGCCCTCGGTGCGTCCCACGCCCGCCCGCACGACCGGTCGTACCGCGCCTTTGAGCCAGGAGTGCGGGTCTTCGGCGATCACCTGGGTGGCCTGTACCTCCGGCAGATCCCAGTCGATGTAGTCGCGGTAGAGGTCTTTCACGATGCGCAACGCCGATTCGGCGGAATCCGCCGCGGCGAACCGGGTCTCCCAGTCGCTGCCGGGACGCGCCCACCCGAGGAAGGCCCAGCTCGGGCCCACATCCTTGTGCAGGTACGGGCCCCACCATGCCTCACCCTGTTCGGCGAGGATGGAGAACAGGCTGTGCGCGCCTCCTGCCGGGCCGCGGTGCGCGAACACGCCGGAGTCGTAGCCGAGGCCGGTCACGGTGACGGTGAGCAGTGAGCGTTGCGGCTTGTCGTAGACGGTGCGGGTGGTGTCGATCGGGAAGAGGTCGGACAACCCGCCGCGACCGGTGGCGACCAGGGTGAGGTCGTTGGCGGCGGCGATCGCGTCGAGCGACTGCGGGGTGACGTTGTCGACGACGAACTCGCCGCCGCGCGCACGGAACGCGGTGAGCCGCTCGTCGGCCTTGAGCCGGGTGTCGACCGCGACCCCGACGTACCCGTCGAAGGTGCCGTCGAACGCGATCAGTTCGGCGTTCTCCGGGCCGGCGATGCGGACACTGAGTCCGGTGTGGCGGGGTGCGCGGCCGGTGTAGCTGTCGAGCCCGAGCGCGGCTTCGGCCTGCTGGGTCTCGCCGAACTCGAGGGCGGTGCCGGTGGCGGGTACGTCGTCGCGCAGTGCGCGTTGATCTCGGTCGCTGTAGAGGGTGACGGTGAAACCGGCGTCGAGTAGTCCTAGCGCCGCAGTGACGCCGGTTTGACCGGCGCCGATTACCGCGGCCGAACGAGTGGAGCGGGAAACGGGAGTCTGCGATGTCATACCGGAATACTGCGCTGACCTGCACCCGATGAAGAGTGTTGCGATCAGCGCGAATTGATCCCTACGTGCCCGCTGGTTCGTTCACCGACCCCGGCCGTGACACCGCGTGCGGTAGCACGGTGGAACGCGGACCACCGACGCGATATCCGGCACCCCGATGGTGGGCGGGCAGCCGATCACCGGCTCCGAAGAGGGCGTCGCGCAATGTTCCCGGCTCGTATTCGGCGCGGTACACGCCGCGTTCGGTCAGCACCGGAACGACATGGTTCACGATGTCCTCGAACGTGCCGGGGGTGATGGCGTAGGCGAGGTTGAACCCGTCGAGATCGGTGTCGGCGACCCACTCCTGCAGCAGGTCGGCGACGGTTTCGCCGGAACCGGTGAACACCGGCCCCATGCCGCCGATGCCCGCCCAGCGCCCGATGTCGCGCACGGTCCATTCGCGGCCGTCGTCGTCGAATTCCTGGAACGCCGCCACCGCGGACTGGATGGCGTTGCTGTGCACCTCACCGATCGGATCGTCGAGGTCGTATCGCGACAGGTCGATTCCCATCCAGCCCGACATGAACACCAGCCCGCCCTCGACGCTCGCGTAGGACAGGTATTCGGCGTGTTTGGCCTGTGCCGCCTCGTCGGTCTCGTCGGTGACGATGGTGGCCAGCGCGTAGATCCTGGCCTCGTACCGCCCGCGCCCCGCTGCCTCCAAGGCATCGCGAACCCGCGAAACGGTCTGGGCCAGTACGTGTTTGGACGGGCCGGCGATGAAGATCGCTTCGGCGTTCTCGGCCGCGAACTGCACTCCGCGCGGTGAGGCGCCCGCCTGATAGATCACCGGCGTGCGCTGCGGTGACGGCTCCGACACGTGGATTCCGGGCACGATGTAGTGCTTGCCGTAGTGACCGATGTGGTGCACCTTCGCCGGGTCGGTGTAGATGCCGCGATCGGCGTCGCGGACCACCGCGTCGTCCTCCCACGAACCCTCCCAGAGCTTGTAGAGCACCTCGAGGTACTCGTCGGCCCGGTCGTAGCGTTCGTCGTGATCGAGCTGATCGGCGTCACCGAAATTCCTCGCCGCCGAAGGCAGATAGCCTGTCACCACATTCCAGCCGAGGCGCCCGCGGGTGAGGTGGTCGAGGGTCGACATGCGGCGGGCGAACGGAAACGGATGCTCGAACCCGGTGCCGGTGGTGATGCCGAAACCCAGATGCTCGGTCACCGCCGCCATCGCCGACACCAGCAACAGCGGGTCGGCGACGGGGGTCTGCGCGCCCTGGCGCAGCGCGGCGGTGTCGTCGCCGCCGTACACGTCGTAGGTGCCGAGGACGTCGGCGATGAAGATGCCGTCGAACCGTCCGCGTTCCAGGAGTTTCGCCAGCTCGGTCCAGTAGCCGATCTCGGTGTAGCGGTGGGACTGGTCGCGCGGATGACGCCACAGCCCCGGTGACTGGTGGGCCACACAGTTCATGTCGAACGCGTTGAAGCGGATCGGCCTGCTCACCGCGTCACCTCCGTGCGGCGCTCGCCCGCGCTCCAACCGAACGGCAACTCGGTGCCGTTGAGGAGGTAGTCACCGACGGCACGGGCCTTGAAAATCGCCGGATTGTGCACCGAGACAGTGCGGGCGTTTCGCCAGTGCCGGTCCAGGCGCAGTTGTTCGGACACGATGGACGCGCCACCGAGCTCGAACAGCTGGGTCGTGGCGGCCAGGACGATATCGATCACCGCGAGTTGTGCCTGCGCGGCGGCCAGTTCGGCGGCGGCGAGGTCCGCGGGATCCTTCGCCCCGGCGTCGAGGACGCGGTCGAGAATATCCGCCACAGCCAGGACGGTCGCGCGCGCGGTGAACGCCGCCGCCGACAACTTGCCGATCACCTGCTGGACGAGGGGGTCCTCGCGCGGCAGATCGGCCGAGGCGTGTGTGTAGGTGCGTGTCCGCGCGCTCACCCATTCCCTGGCGTCGCGCTCGGCGCGAGCGGCGATCCCGGCGAGCACCGCGAGCTGCACCAATTGCAGGTAGGCGGTGCCGTAGGTGGGGCCTGCGACACCGTAGCCGGGCCCGAGGATGCGATCGGGCGCCACCTCGACATCGGTGAACTCGGTGGTACCGCTGGCGGTGAGCCGCTGCCCGAAGCCGTCCCAGTCGTCGTGCTGTACCACCCCCTCGGCGTTCGCGTCGACCAGCACCCCGAGGCGCTCACCGTCACGATCGGCGGCGACCAGGATGTGATCGGCGAACAGTGAACCGGTGCTGTAGTACTTCACCCCGTTCAGGAGCAGCCGGTCGCCGTCCTCGGTCAACCGGGTGCGATACCGGTCGACGGCACCCACCCCAGGTTCGGTGATCGCGTTGCCGACCAGCGTGCCCGCGGCCACCGACCGCAACCACCGCTCCCGCTGCGGGCCCGGCTCGGCCAGCCGCTGATCCTCGACGAACGACCAGTGCACCCGCAACGCCTGCGGCAGGTTCGACTCGGCGGCCGCGAGATCGATGAGCAGCCGGAACAGCTGGCGCACGCTCGCACCGTAGCCGCCGAACTCGACCGGTACCCGCAGGGCACCCAACCGGGCCTCTTTCAGCCAGGTGACCTCGTCGAACGGCAATCGCCGGTCGATCTCCCTCGCCACCGCACCGGCGGCGATCCGGTCGAAGATCGGGGCGAAGACGGCATCGAGCTCGGAATCTGTGATCGCGGACGCGGTGGTGGAAGTCATGGCCCAACGATCGCGCAGCGGGCTGCCGGATTCATCGGTTGCGCGCAGGGGGATCGAAACGCCTCCCCGCCGCTGTGGTGACGAGCACTACACCCCCGGCGGACCCCTGGTGGCACGACCGGGGGTTTGCTGCCTCTAGACTTGGTAGCGCGTCGCCGCAGTGCGGGAGAGTCCTCGATTCGTGAGAATCGGGGCGCCGAAGGAGCAGCACCTCCCCGTCAATCTCTCAGGCAACAGGGACCGCACGGTGATTCGACGCCTCTGGAAAGCGGTGGCATCCGGCTGCCCGCCCACGGGGAAAGGGACACGGGTCTAACGGCCGGTTACCGAATCTCTCAGGCGCACAGACAGAGGGGGAGGGCTGGTACCCGTCGACCACGAGGTCGACCCGCCCGACCTGGAGCTGCCGTGACCCGTTCGTTCGCCGACCGCCACATCGGACCCGATTCCGACGAACTCGCCCGGATCCTCGCGACCATCGGCGTGGAGTCCATCGACGCCCTCGCGACCACGGCGCTGCCCGCCACGATCCTCGACGAGTCCGGCCTCGGCGCACTGCCCGCGCCCGCTTCCGAGCACGAGGTGCTGGAAGAGTTGGCCGCACTGGCGCAGGCGAACACCGTCGCCACCTCGATGATCGGCCTCGGCTACTACGACACCCTCACCCCGCCGGTGCTGGTGCGCAACCTGCTCGAGAACCCCGCCTGGTACACCGCCTACACCCCGTACCAGCCCGAGATCAGCCAGGGCCGCCTCGAGGCGCTGCTCAACTTCCAGACCATGGTGTCGGACCTGACCGGCATGGATGTCGCCAACGCCTCCATGCTCGACGAGGCCACCGCCGCGGCCGAGGCGATGACGCTGCTGCGCCGCGCGGGCAAGTCCAAGTCGAACCGGCTGATCGTCGACGCCGATCTGTTCCCGCAGACCAAGACCATCATCGGGACCAGGGCTGAGCCGCTGGGCATCGAGATCGTCGAGGCCGACCTGTCGACCGGGAAGCTGCCAGAGGGTGAGTTCTTCGGCGTGATCGTGCAGACCCCGGGTGCATCGGGTCGCATTGTCGACTGGACCCCGATCTTCGCCGCCGCCCACGAGCGTGGCGCACTGGTCGCCGCCGGCGCGGACCTGCTGGCCATGACGCTGAGCACCCCGCCCGGTGAGCAGGGTGCGGATGTCTGCTTCGGCACCACCCAGCGCTTCGGCGTCCCGATGGGCTTCGGTGGCCCGCACGCCGGCTACCTCGCCGTGCGCACTGCCTTCGCCCGTCAGCTGCCCGGCCGCCTGGTCGGTGTGTCCGTCGATGCCGACGGCGCGCCCGCGTACCGACTCGCGCTGCAGACCCGTGAGCAGCACATCCGCCGCGAGAAGGCCACTTCCAACATCTGTACCGCCCAGGTGCTGCTGGCCATCGTCGCCGCCATGTACGCCAGCTACCACGGCGCCAACGGCCTGCGCGCCATCGCGCGCCGGGTCCACGAGCACGCCGCCGCTGTCGCGTCCGGCCTCGGTGGGGCAGTGGTGCACGGCGCCTTCTTCGATACCGTGCTCGCCCACGTGCCCGGCGGCGCGGAAGCTGTTGTCGCCAAGGCGAAGTCGAAGGGCATCAACCTGCGCCTGGTCGACGCCGACCACGTCGCCATCGCCTGCGACGAGGCCACCACCGACGCGCACGTCGCCGCCGTCGTCGAATCCTTCGGCACCGCACTGACTCCCGACGCCGGGGCGGGCACCGAGCCCACCTCGATCGAGACCCGCACCTCCGACTACCTGACCCACCCGGCGTTCACCCGCCACCACACCGAGACCGCCATGCTGCGCTACCTGCGCGCGCTCTCGGACAAAGATATTGCGTTGGACCGCAGCATGATTCCGCTCGGTTCCTGCACGATGAAGCTCAACGCGACCGCGGAGATGGAGCCCATCACCTGGCCCGGGTTCGCCCGCCTGCACCCGTTCGCGCCCACCGAGGACACTCCGGGCATCCGCAAGCTGATCGCCGACCTCGAGGGATGGCTGGCCGAGATCACCGGCTACGACGCGGTGAGCCTGCAGCCCAATGCCGGTAGCCAGGGCGAGTACGCGGGCCTGCTCGCGATCCGCCGCTACCACCTCGATCGCGGCGACGACCACCGCGACACCTGTCTCATCCCGTCCAGCGCGCACGGTACCAACGCGGCCTCGGCGGCCATGGTCGGCATGCGCGTCGAGGTCGTGAAGTGCCGGGCGAACGGTGACGTCGACCTCGACGACCTGCGCGCCAAGATCGCCGACCACGCCGAACGCCTGGCCTGCATCATGATCACCTACCCGTCCACCCACGGCGTCTACGAGCACGAGGTCGCCGAGCTGTGCGCGCTCGTGCACGACGCGGGCGGCCAGGTCTACGTCGACGGCGCGAACCTCAATGCCCTTGTCGGCCTTGCCCGTCCGGGCCGGTTCGGCGGCGACGTGAGCCACCTGAACCTGCACAAGACCTTCTGCATCCCGCACGGTGGCGGCGGTCCGGGCGTCGGCCCGGTGGCGGTGGGTGCGCACCTGGCTCAGTACCTGCCCGGTGATCCCCTCGAAGCCGGTTCGTACGCGGTGTCGGCGGCCAACTACGGCTCCGCCTCGATCCTGCCGATCACCTGGGCCTACATCCGGATGATGGGCGCCGAAGGCCTGCGCGCGGCGACCCTGACGGCCATCGCGTCGGCCAACTACATCGCCCGCCGCCTCGACGCCTACTTCCCGGTGCTCTACACCGGCGAGAACGGCATGGTCGCCCACGAGTGCATCCTGGATCTGCGCGAGATCACCAAGCAGACCGGTGTCACCGTCGACGATGTGGCAAAGCGCTTGGCCGACTACGGTTTCCACGCGCCGACCATGAGCTTCCCGGTGGCGGGCACCTTGATGGTGGAGCCCACCGAGAGCGAGAACCTCGAGGAGATCGACGAGTTCATCGCCGCCATGATCGCCATCCGCGGCGAGATCGACCAGGTCGCAGCAGGCATGTGGCCGGTGACCGACAACCCGCTGCGCGGCGCACCCCACACCGCGGCCAGCCTGGTCGCCGACTGGGACCACCCCTACAGCCGGGAGACCGCGGTGTACCCGCGCGGAATCGGTCATGCCCGGCCGAAGGTGTGGCCGTCGGTGCGACGGATCGACGGTGCGTTCGGTGACCGCAACCTGGTGTGCTCGTGCCCCCCGCTGGACGCGTACGAGGACTGATCGACACCCTCTTCGACAACGGGCCCTGCCGAGCTGATCGGCGGGGCCCGTCGTCGTCGGTACCGGCCTGTGACGCTGGGTGACGCTTCGGTCGCGCCGAGGTTGCCGACAGTGAATTCTTGATGCCCGCATTGTTGGCGTGTTACATACTGGACGTCTCGTTCAATGGGCTATCGGCGACGTTCAGTATTGTTCGACCGAAAAGTGTGTCCAGCGAATTAGTCAAGCCCCTAGAATTGTCGGGAAATGGCTCGGATATCTGCCCGAGCGACACGCGCGGCATCGGAATGATCAGCACGAATCCCACTCGCCGGATCGATCTCGGCATTTCGTCGAGTGTCGATTGTCGACGTGAGCGAAGTTCTCGTCGATTAGGTCGTTTGATCAGTTCATGCCGAACGATTGCCGAATTGCCATTACACGCGGGGAGTTTGCAGTTCTGAACGGCATGGCCGAAGCTTGATGAAGTGGTTCTGCTATGCCAAAGTGGATGCGCAGAGGCCTAGTTGAGCCGTCAACCTGCACTGTCTGCAAAATCTCAGTTTCGTGTGAAATGTCTGAATTCGCGGTTGACCTGATTTGAATTGTTACTAGGGCGTTCCCTGAAAATCGTATGCCAGCTGTTTGCTGTCAGGCTAATGTCGGTGAGAGGTTTCGGGTAGTAGCCGATTGGGAACCGCACCTCGCGGGCCCTCGAATCGGTGTCTGCCGATGCCGATTTCGGCCCTGAAAAACGACAAGGGGAATACGTATGGCTGTACGGCAGTAATGGGCCCGCATTCAGCGGATGTGGAACTGGTGGAGTCGAAAGCCATGCGAGGGGTCGGGTAATCATGGAGTCTGTCGAAAGCTGTGCCGGTAATCGGGATCTGATCCCGCTTTCGTCCGCGCAATACGGCATGTGGTTCGCGGATAGTGCGCACAGCGGACCGGCGACCAATATCGCGCAGTACGTCGAGATCGAGGGCCCGCTCGACACGGCCCTGTTCAACCGGGCGGTGCACGAAGCGGTCGAGGAGACCGAGTCGTTGATGGTGCGGGTGGTCGAGGTGGAAGGGCGTCCCTACCAGGTCGTCGACCGCGACATCACCTTCAACGAGCTCGTGCTCGATTTCGGTACGCACCCCGATCCGATGGCGGCGGCGCTGGACTGGATGCGCGCCGACTACACGCGCCGGGTCGACATCACCCAGCATCAACTCGCGGTCTCCCGGCTGATCAGGATCGCCGACGACCTGCACCTGTGGTACGCGCGGGCCCATCATCTGATCATCGACGGGTACGGCGCGTTCAATGTGGTGAACCGGGTCGCCGAGCACTACAACGCCCTGTCGGAAGGTCGCCCGCCTGCCCGGCTGGTCGCCGCGCACCTGCGTGATATCGCCGCGGAGGAGCAGACCTACCGCGAGGGTGCGCGTTTCGAATCCGATCGCCGATACTGGCTGGACAAAGTCGCCGACCTGCCCGCGCCCGCAGGCCTTTCCGGCCGTTCGGCGCAGGCCGGGACCGTGGACGAGGTTGCGGCGCGCGAACTTCCGGCTCAGGTGTGCGCACTGCTCGATCGCCGCTCGGCGGAGTTGGACGCGTCGGCCGCGCAGGTCGTCGTGGCGGCGTTCGCGGCCTTTTTCACGCGGATGACCGGCGCCGACGAGGTGGTGCTGTCGGTGCCGATGAGCGCCAGGGTCACCGTGAAGCTGCGCAATGCCGCGGCGATGCTGGCGAATATGGTGCCGATCCGCTTCGCGGTCGACGATGCCACCACGGTCGGGCAGCTGGTTCAGGCCTCGATCAGTGAGCTGGTCTCGGCGCTGCGTCATCAGCGTTACCGCTTCGAGGATCTGCGCCGCGAGTCGGCCGCGATCGACAACTCCGCCAACACTTTCGGGCCCGTCCTCAACATCTTGTTCTTCGACTCCGCGATCCGCCTCGGCGATGCGGTCGGCCGCTACCACGCGCTCACCTCGGGCGCGCTCGAGGACCTGCAGATCAACCTGTACCGGACCGGCCCGGACGCGCCGCTGCTCATCGAGCTGCACGGCAACGAGAATCTGTACAGCCGTAGCGATATCGATGCGCACGCCGACCGGTTCATCGATTTCCTGCACCGCTTCATCGAGGCCGACGCCGACGAGCGCGTGGTGGAACTGCCGCTGATCTCACCGGCGCAAGAGCGCCGGATCATCGACGAGTCGGCGGGCATCGCCGGTGTCGAGCCTGTCGAGACCCTGGTGGATTCGCTGGCGCGACAAACGGATTCGACACCCCTCGCGGACGCTGTCACCGCCGACGGCGAGACGATCACCTATCGCGACCTCGACGAGCGGTCCACCCGGCTCGCCCGACGTTTGATCGGCCGCGGCGCCGGTCCGGGTGCGCTGGTGGCGATCGCGCTGCCGCGTGGCGCCCAGCTGATCGTCGCGATGCTCGCTGTGCTGAAGTCCGGAGCCGCGTATCTGCCGCTGGATATCACCCACCCGCCGGAACGGCTGGAATACGTTGTCGGTCAGGCTGATCCGGCGGTTGTGATCGTCGGGGACGCCGGACTGTCATCGGGTTCGGAGATGCTGGTTCTCGAGCCGGGCGACGACCTCGACGGCGTGGCGGACCCGATCACCGATGACGAGCGCACCGCACCGCTGCGACCCGACGATGCCGCGTACGTCATCTTCACGTCGGGTTCGACGGGACGGCCGAAGGGCGTGGTGATCAGCCACCGGTCGGTCGTCACCTACCTGGCGAATGCGATTGCGGCCCTGGATATTCGGCCCGACGATGTGTGGACCTGGCTGCATTCGGTGGCGTTCGACTACTCGATCTGGGAGGTCTTCGGACCACTCGTCACAGGCGGTCGAGTAGTGGTCGTGGACGCGTTGACCGCGCGCGCCCCCGACGAACTCGTGGGGCTGACCGTCCGTGAGGGCGTCACCGTACTCAGCCACACCCCTTCGGCGTTCTACCAATTCGCCGCGGCTCACCATCGGTATCTCGCGGCCGGTTCGCCCGACGGGAAACTGCGAGTGGTCGTGTTGTCCGGCGAGGGCTTGGATCCGGCCGCGTTGGCACCCTGGTACGCGGACCACCCGGACGGCCCGGTCATCGTGAACAGCTACGGCATCACCGAGACGACGGTGTTCGTGACCCGCGCCGACATGAGCGCCGAGCTGGCGACACCCGGCGCGCCCAGTGTGGTCGGCACGGCACTGCCGGGGCTGCGCACCTACGTGCTCGACCGACGCCTGCGGCCGTCACCGGGGGGCGCATGGGGTGAAATCTATGTCGCGGGAGCGCAATTGGCTCGTGGCTACCTGGGTCAGCCCGCACTGAGCGCGGGCAGGTTCGTCGCGGACCCGTGGGGTGCGCCGGGGGAGCGGATGTACCGCAGCGGGGATGTGGCCCGCCGCAATCACGACGGTGACCTCGAGTACCGCGGCCGCGCGGATCAGCAGGTGCAGTTGCGCGGGTATCGCATCGAACTCGACGAGGTCCGCGCCGCGCTGCTGGCCCATCCGGCGGTGGCCGCTGCCGCTGTGGTGCTCCATCGCGCCGACACCGACGCGGCGCGGCTGGTGGGTTATGTCGTACCGGCAGGCTCGGATGTCGATGTCGATGCCGTTATCGCCCAATCTGGTTCGCTGCTGCCGGAATACATGATCCCGAGCGTCGTGACGGTCGTGGACGCGCTGCCGCTCACGGTCAACGGCAAGCTCGACCTGCGCGCACTGCCCGAACCGTCCGCGGGGTCCGCGGCGCTCTACGTCGCGCCGCGGACCGAGGCCGAGGAGATCGTCGCGCAGGTCTTCGCCGAGGTACTCGGCCTGGAATACGTCGGCGCGTTCGACAGTTTCTTCGAAGTGGGCGGCAACTCGCTCACCGCGGCGGGCGCCGTTGTCCGGGTCGCCGATATCACCGAATGCGAACTGTCGGTGCGTGATCTGTTCGGCAATCCGACGGTGGCCGGGTTCGCCGAGTGTGTCGGGCGGGCCCGGCGCCGGGCGCGGCCCGTACTGACGCCGGTCTCCAGGGACGGCTTGTTGCCGCTGGCTCCCGCCCAGCATCGGATGTGGTTGATCAACCGCGTCGACCCGGAGTCGGCCGCCTACAACATCCCTTTGGTGCTGCGACTGACCGGCCGACTCGACTCGGCCGCACTGCACGCGGCGCTCGGTGACGTGCTCGATCGCCACGAGTCGCTTCGGACCCGCTATCCGGCCCGCGATGGTCATGGCACGCAGGAAATCTGGTCGGCCGAGGCGACCATGGCGGAATTCCCGTGCATCCCAGAAGAAGTTGGTGCGGACCGGCTCGACGACCGGATCCGTGAACTGACCGCCGAGGGCTTCGATGTCTGTGCTCGGCCCCCGCTGCGCGCGGCCGTGCTGAGCACCGGCCCCGACAGTCACGTGCTGGTCCTGGTCCTGCACCACATCTGCTGCGACGGTGTGTCTTTGGCGCCGCTGGCAGTCGACTTCGCCACCGCCTACGCCGCACGGGCACAGGGCAGCGCACCGGATCGGCAGCCCATGAGGGTGCAGTACGCCGACTATGCCGACTGGCACCGTAGCCTGCTCGGCGACGAAAACGATCCCGAGTCCCGCGCCGCTGACCAATTGCACTACTGGACAACTCAATTGGCCGATGCGCCTACCGTGCTCGACCTGCCCGCCGACCGGCCACGCCCGGCCCGTCGGTCGATGCGCGGTGCGGTCGTCGACACGCGGCTGTCCGCGCAGACCTTCACCGGCATCGAACGCCTCGCCCGTGCCGCGGACGTCACCCCGTTCATGGTCGTGCACGCCGCCCTCGCCGTGTTGCTCGCAAGGTTGTCGGGCACCGGCGACATCGTGATCGGCGCCCCACTGGCGGGCCGCGGCGAGCCCGATCTCGCGCCACTGGTCGGCATGTTCGTCAACACCGTGGCGCTGCGCACGCCGGTGCGCGGCGACGAATCGTTCACCGGCTTCCTCGAACGCGTCAAGGACATCGACATCGACGCCTTCGCCCACGGCGACCTGCCCTACGACCGGGTCGTGGAGGAGCTCGATCCGCAGCGATCGACTGCCTTCGCGCCGGTGTGTCAGGTGTATCTGGCGTTCGACAACACCGACCTGCCCAGCTTGGTCCTGCCCGACCTCACGGTGGATGTCCTCGATCCGGGTGCCGAACCCGCGAAGGTGGACCTGGTCGTCACGATCGGTGCGAATGCCGCTGACACTGGCGACGTCGCGCTGCGCATCAACTACGCGACCGACCTGTTCGATCCCGCGACGGTCGAGAACTTGGCAGCGCGGCTGCGCCGGATTCTCGACGCGATGGTGGCGGATCCGTCCACGCCGGTCGGTGACGTGGAACTGCTGTCCGCCGCCGAACATGCTGCGCTGCACCCGGTTCGGGGTGCGGATGCGGTTCCCGGCATCGCGCTGGCGGATCTGCTGGCACGTGGTGTCGCGATCTCACCGGCCGGTCCGGCTGTCGTAGTCGGCTCAGAGCGAATGGACTTCGCGGAGCTGGACGCGATGTCGAATCGGTTCGCCCGGCGGCTGCTCGACGAAGGCGCCCGCCCCGGCGAAGTGGTGGCGATGGTCCTGCCACGTTCGGCCGACTTCGTGGTGGCGGTATGGGCTGTCGCCAAAACAGGTGCCGCCCTGGTGCTCATCGATCCGCGTAACCCGCGCGACCGCGTCCGTTCGATGCTCACCGACAGCTCACCCCGGGTGGTCTTGACCAGCGCCGAGGTCGAGGGCGCGGCGCCCGAGGGACCGTGGTCGCTGCTCGTGGTCGCCGATCCCGTCTCGCGCAGCATCACCGCCGGGTACTCGCCCGCGCCCGTCACCGACACCGACCGTGGCAGGCCGGTGCACCCCGCCGACGTGGCGTACGTGATCTACACATCCGGAACGACCGGTGTGCCGAAGGGCGTCGAGGTCACCAACCAGGGACTCGCGAACTTCGCCGCCGAACAGCAGGATCGCTACGACGTGTCGCCCACTGTGCGCGTGCTGCAGGCCGCGGGTCCGGGATTCGACGCGGTGATGCTGGAAATCCTGCTCGCCCACCCCGGTGGCGCGGCGCTGATCGTGTCGCCGCCCGACGTCTACGCGGGCACCGAACTGGCGGAACTCATTCGGGCGCAAGGGGTTACCCATGCCTTCCTGACGCCGAGCGTCCTCGCTTCGATGTCACCGGAGAACCTCGAATGCCTGCAGGTCCTGGTCTCCGGCGGTGAGGCCCTGACACCAGAACTCGGCGCGATCTGGGCGCCGCGACGTCGGCTGTTCAACGGCTACGGCCCCACCGAGACAACGATCATGGTCGCCATCAGCGACCCGGTGCCCGCGCACGGCCCGATCACCATCGGCGGTCCCATCCGCGGCATCTCGGCGCAGGTTCTCGACGCCCGGCTGCGGCCGGTTCCGGTCGGCGCGGCGGGCGAACTCTACATCGGCGGTGTGCAATTGGCGCGCGGCTACCTCGGCAGGCCCACCGCGACCGCGGCGAGCTTCCTCGCCGACCCCTGCGGCGACGGCACCCGCATGTACCGCACCGGCGACCTGGTCCGATGGACCTCGGAGCACACGCTCCAGTACCTGGGCCGCGCCGACCATCAGGTGAAGATCCGCGGACAGCGCACCGAACTCGGGGAGATCGAGACGGTCCTCGCGCAGGATCCCACCGTGACCCATGCCGTCGTCGTGATCCGCCGCAGCGAAGGCGCGGACCGACTCGTCGGCTATCTGGTCGGTACGGACGTCGACGCCGAGCGGGTCCGCGCCGATGCGCGCCACCGGCTTCCGGCGCACATGGTGCCCGATGTGTGCATGGTGCTCGACCGGATCCCGCTCACCGCGAGCGGCAAGCTCGACCGGAGTGTGCTGCCCGAGCCGGTGTTCCCGCGTGCGGCCGTCGACATCGCGCCGCGCACGCCGACCGAACACGTCGTCGCCGGGGTGTATCGCGATGTGCTCGGCGCATCGAAGGTGAGCGCACTCGACAACTTCTTCGATCTGGGCGGCAACTCGCTCAGCGCGACGAAGGTCGCCGCACGACTGTCGGACGTGCTCGGCACCGATATCGCGGTCCGCGCGCTGTTCGAGACACCGACCGTCGATGCGCTCGCTCGGGAGCTGGATACTGTTGGGCAACAAGGTGATTCGGGTTCCATTCATTGCCGATTGGTTCCGCAGGAACGGCCGGATCGGATCCCGCTCTCTTCCGCGCAGAGCCGCATGTGGTTCCTCAACCAGTTCGACACCGCGTCGGCGGTGTACAACGTGCCCGTCGTCGTGCGCATATCCGGACCACTCGAGGTCGACGTGCTCCGGTCAGCGTTCGCCGATGTGATCGACAGGCACGAGACCCTGCGCACCCGATACCCGGACAGCGACAGCGGACCGTGGCAGGAGATCCTGCCGTTGGACTCGGCGCCGCAGCTCACCTGCGTAGTGGTCGCCGAGGCCGAGATAGCTGATCGGATCGCGCGCGAGACCGCCGTCGGCTTCGACGTGAGCGCCGAGGTGCCGATGCGAATTACGTTGCTGCGCAGCGCGACCGAGGAATGGACCGTGGTGCTGACGGTGCACCACATCGCCATCGACGGGTCCTCGCTCGCGCCATTGGCCGCGGACTTGGCCGTGGCCTACCGCGCCCGGATGGCAGGCGAGCTGCCTGCCTTCGCGCCACTGCCGGTCCAGTACGCCGACTACACGCTGTGGCAACGGCGAAACCTCGGCACGCACGACGAGCCGAGCAGCGTGACCGCCGACCAGATCCGGTACTGGATCGCGGCGCTGGCCGACCTGCCGCAGATACTCGACCTGCCGACCGACCGTCCGCGACCCGCCCAGCAGTCTTACCGGGGCGCGAGCATGTCCGCCACGATTCCCGCCGACCTGCATCGCGACATCATCGCCCTCGCACGTCGCCACGACTCGACCTTGTTCATGGTGACCCATGCCGCGTTCGCGGTCCTGCTGGCGAGGCTGTCGGGCACCGGCGACATCGCGGTCGGTACGCCCGTGGCCGGACGTGGCGAACCCGCGCTCGACCCGCTGATCGGCATGTTCGTCAACACGCTGGTGTTGCGCGTGCAGGTCGATCCCGCGGCACCGTTCACCGAGGTGCTCGACCGGGCCCGCGACTGCGATCTCGGCGCGTTCGACAATGCCGCCATCCCGTTCGAACAGCTGGTGGAGGTGCTCAATCCGCCGCGCAGCACCGCACACGAGCCGCTGACCCAGGTCGGCTTCTCGTTCCAGAACATCGACATCCCGACGCTGCGTCTCGGCGGACTCACGGTGGCGGCCGAACTCGTCGAACCGGGCGTGGCGAAGTACGACCTGCATCTCACCCTGGTCGACACGATCGATTCCAAGGGTACCCCCGGTGACATGCAGGTCGAATTCGGTTATGCGACCGATCTTTTCGACGAAGCCACGATCGCGCCGATCTTCGAGCGGTTCATCGCCATCCTGCGCGGTGTCGTCGCCGATCCCGGCTTGCCGGTGGGTGACCTGCCGCTGCTCAGCCCACGTGAGCTCGACGAACTGGCGCTGCGCGAAACCGGCCCCGATGCTCCGGCGGGTGATGCGACGATCGCCGACCTGTTCGCGGCGCAGGTCGCGGCAACACCGACGCTCGCCGGGGTTGTCGACGCCGTCAGCGGTGCCGAACTCACCTATGACGCCTTCGGTGCCGAGGTGAACGCGCTGGCTCGCGTACTGATCGGCCGTGGCGTCGGGCCGGGAAGTGTTGTGGCAGTGGCGATGCGCCGTTCGGTCGACCTGCTCACCACTGTCTACGCCATCCATGCGGCAGGCGGCGCCTACCTCCCGATCGACCCCGACCACCCGGCGGACCGGTTTCGGGCCGTCCTCACCGCCGCGCGGGCGGACGCTGTGCTGATTCGGGACGACATCGAGATCCCGGCCGAGACGACAGTGTGGCACCTGGCCGACCTCGCTGCCGCCACGATCGATACCTCGCCGATCACCAACGCCGATCGCGTCCGTCCGTTGCGCCCGGATGATCTTGCGTACGTGATCTTCACGTCCGGGTCGACCGGTGTGCCCAAGGGCGTCGCGCTCACCCACGACGCTGTCGTCAACCAACTCCGTTGGCTCACCGGTCATTACGAAGTCGGCTCGTCGGACGTGCTTGTGCTGCGTACCCCGTTCACCTTCGACCTGTCGGTGTGGGAGTTGTTCACCGCCCTCACCTCGGGTGCCACGCTGGTCGTCGCCGGGCCCGACGATCACGCCGACCCCGCCGCGATAACCCGTCTCATCGCCGGCCACCGGGTGACCGTGGTCGATTTCGTACCCTCGCTCCTGTCGGCGTTCCTCGAGTTCGCGACGCCGGGCGATTTGGCTACGGTGCGCCAAGTGCTGTGCATCGGTGAGGCTTTGGACGCCGCGACGGTCCGCCGGTTCCGTGCTGTCAGCGAGGCACGGATCGACAACCTGTACGGCCCGACCGAGGCGGCGGTCAGCGCCACCGACTGGGAGATCGGCGAGCTCGACGGACCCACCGTGCCCATCGGTACTCCAGAGTCGAATGTCGCTGCGCACGTCTTGGATTCGCGGCTACGACCGGTGCCCGCCGGTGTGACGGGCGAGCTGTATCTCGGCGGAGTCCAACTCGCTCGCGGCTACCACGCCCGCCCTGATCTGACGGCTGCGGCATTCGTGGCCGACCCGTACGGCACGGCACCGGGTGCTCGTCTCTACCGCACCGGTGACCTGGCCCGCTGGGACTCGGCGGGCCTGCTTCGCTACGTCGGCCGCCGTGATTCCCAGGTGAAGATTCGCGGCCTGCGCGTCGAACTGGGCGACATCGAAGCCGCGCTGCTTGCCCACGACCGGATCAGCGCCGCGATCGCCAGGGTGCACACCGTCGCAGCCGAGCCGATCATCGTGGCCTACGCAGTCAGCGACGAGGCAATCGACGCCAATGCGCTGCGGACGTTCCTGCTGGGTCGACTGCCCGCGTATATGGTTCCCGCCCAGGTGATTCGGATCGAATCGCTCCCGCTCACCCCCAACGGCAAGATCGACTATCGCGCCCTGCCTGCGCCGGACTCCCGGGCAGGCGTGACCCGCTACCGGGCACCCAGCGGCATCGTCGAGGAAACCATCGCGGGTGTGATCGGCGACCTGGTCCACACGCCGTGGGTCGGCGTCGACGACAACTTCTTCACCCTCGGCGGAAATTCGCTGCTGGCGACCCGGGCGCTGAGCCGCATCGGCGAAGTGCTCGGCGTAACGATCCCCGTGCGCGCCGTCTTCGAAGCCCCGACGGTGGGGGAGTTGGCACGGTGGGTCGAGCGTTCGCGCGCCGGCGGCGATATCGCGGGCCCGGTGGCGGGGCCGCGACCCGAGCGGATTCCGCTCTCGCCCGCGCAGAGCCGGATGTGGTTGCTCAACCAGCTCGACCCCGAGTCGGCGAGTTATGTTGTGCCGCTGTCGATCAGCCTGGACGGCGAACTCGACTTCGAGGCGGTGACGGCCGCGCTGCGCGATGTCGTCGATCGGCACGAGATCCTGCGCACCACCTATCCGGCCCACGACGGCACCCCCGAACAGGTGGTGCTGACCGCCGAGGAAGTGGTCGCGTCCTGGGATCTCACCGTGCACTCGGTGTCGGCGGACGACTTGATTCCACGGCTGACCCAGTTCTTCGGCACCGGATTCGACGTCTCGGTGGGAGCCCCGCTGCGGGTGGCCCTGTTCCGCCTCACCGACACGGCGCACGCACTGGCACTGTCGGTTCATCACATCAATTGCGACGGCTACTCGGTGGCACCCCTTGCCGCCGACATCATCGAGGCCTACCGCGCCCGCCGCGCCGGTGCGGCACCCGAATGGGCTCCGCTGCCAGTGCAATTCGCGGACTACGCCCTGTGGCAGCGCGAACTGCTCGCCACGCCCGACTCCGCCCCGAGCCGCGACCTGCTGTACTGGCGCACCCAACTCGCCGGGATCCCGGATGTCCTCGCACTGCCCACCGACCGCCCACGCCCACTCGAACAGTCCCACCGCGGCGCGACTGTGCACACGGCGGTCCCCGCGGAGATCGCCGAAGCGGTGGCGCGACTGGCCGGTCGCCACGGCGTGACCCCGTTCATGGTGGTCCACACAGCCTTGGCCGTCCTGCTCGCGCAACTGTCCGGCAGCGACGACATCGCCATCGGCATCCCGTACGCGGGCCGCGGCGACCGGTCACTGGACCGCCTCGTCGGCATGTTCGTCAACACCCTCGTCCTGCGCACGCGTGTCCGCCCCGGACAGCGGTTCGACGACCTGATCGAACTGACAAGGCGCACCGACATCGAAGCGTTCGACCATGCCGCCGTCCCGTTCGAACAGCTGGTGGACGTGCTGAATCCGGCCCGCTCGACGGCACATTCGCCGCTGTTCCAGGTGATGCTCGTCTACCAGAACATGCCGCCTGCCCAGCTCGCGCTCGACGGGCTCGATATCGGCAGCATCGATGTCGGCGCCGACGCCGCGATCTGCGACCTGCTGCTCATGGTCACCGAGGATCGCGGCCCGAACAACGAGATCGTAGGCATGAACCTGCGCTTTACCTACGCCACCGACCTGTTCGACGACGACACCGTGACCACGTTCGCTGATCGCCTGGTGCGGTTGCTAGCGGAAGTGTCCGCCGACCCGGCCCGGCCGGTCGGTGAAATCGAATTGCTGGCGACCGACGAGCGCGAACAAATCCTGGAGCAGTGGAACGACACCCGATTCGAGATCCGGCCCAGCCTGTTGCTGGACGGCTTCCGTGCCGCAGTCGCCGAGCATCCTGAGGCAGTCGCGTTGTCTTACGAAGGCACCGAATTGACCTACCGAGGGCTCGATGAGCGGGTGAACCGCCTCGCCCGTGCCCTTGTGCAGGGTGGGGTCGGTGCGGAGTCGCTGGTCGGGCTGGCGGTACGCAGGTCGCTGGATCTAGTTGTCGGTATGTACGCGATCATCACCGCGGGCGGCGCATATGTGCCACTGGACCCGGATCACCCAGCCGAGCGGATCGCCCATATTCTCGAGACGGCGCGGCCGGTGTGTGTACTCACCACATCTGTCGACGCTTTTGAGGTGCCCGCGGTCGACGCTGGCGATCCCGATGTCGAAGCGTGGCACTCTGCCGGGCTTGCCGCCAGCAGCAAGATCGCGACGCCGGTGATAGTGATGGACGCCATCGCGCTGGGGGGCTACTCTGCGGCGCCGCTAACCGAAGCCGAGCTGATTCGCCCGGTTCGGCCGCAGCACCCGGCCTACGTCATCTTCACCTCGGGCTCCACCGGCCGCCCGAAGGGGGTCGCGGTGTCGCACAAGGCGATCGTCAACCAGATCGCCTGGATGCTCGCGGAGTTTCCACTCGGTCCGGGTGACGTGTACTTGCAGAAGACCGCGGCTACGTTCGACGTCTCGCTGTGGGGCTACTTCATGCCGTTGTACAGCGGTGCGAAGCTCGTGGTCGCCAATCACGAAGGGCATCGGGATCCGGCTTACATCGCCGAAACAATCAATACGCAAGCGGTTACGGTCACGGACTTTGTGCCGTCGATGCTTTCGGTATTCGCCGCGCTCTCCACACCGGGAGCCATCCCGACACTGCGAGTCGCTCTCGTCGCGGGCGAGGAACTTCCGGAGGAAACAGTCGCCGCGTTCCGTCGAATCTCGGACGCACAGGTGCACAACTTATACGGCCCAACCGAGGCAGCCGTCACCGTGACTCACTGGTCTGCCGGCGAGCCTCACCGCGGCGCGGTTCCGATCGGCGTGCCGGAGTGGAACTCACTTGTCTACGTACTGAATTCGCGGCTATTGCCAGTGCCTGGCGGGGTGGTCGGCGAGCTGTATCTGGCAGGCGACCAATTGGCGCGTGGGTACGTTGGCCGGTCGGATCTGACCGCAGAACGGTTCGTTGCCAATCCATACAAGCCAGGTGAACGGATGTATCGCACCGGTGACCTGGTCCGCTGGACACGCACCGGTGCTCTGGATTACGTCGGCCGCAGTGACTTCCAGGTCAAATACCATGGTCAGCGTGTCGAACCCGGCGATATCGAAGCCGCGATGCACTCGATCGACACGGTGGCCCGCGCGGTCGCCGTCGTCACCGAGGACCGGATCACTGGCTACGTCACGCCGGTGGCGGGCGCGGCGCTCGACGGAGCGGAGATCCGCCGCAAGCTTGCCCGGCTGCTGCCGTCCTACCTGGTTCCCGGCGCGGTCGTGGTACTCGACGCGTTGCCGCTCAACGCCAACGGCAAACTCGATCGTGCCGCGCTGCCCTGCCCGGACTTCGACGACGCGGACGAGTTCGTTGCCCCACGCACGGACCGGGAAGCGGTGCTCGCCAAGATCGTCGCCGAGATCGTCGGCGCCGACCGGATCAGCGTCGCTGCCGACCTGTTCGACATCGGCGTCAACTCGCTCACGGCCGCCCAGATCGCGGCCCGCGCCGAAGCCGCCCTCCAGGTGCGCGTCGGGGTCCGCGACATCTTCGAAGCCCTCACCGTCAGCGCGTTGGCCGAGCGGATCGCCGTGCGTGATCGATACGCGGGCGTGCCGCTCGTTCGGCGCACCGACCTCGTCGAAATCCCCCTCGCCGCGGCGCAACGGCGCATCTGGATCCTCAACCAGCTCGACCCGACCTCCGGTGCCTACAACATCGGCTTCGCGGCCAGACTGACCGGACCACTGGACGTGGCGGCGCTGCGGGCGGCGATGGTCGATGTCGTCACCCGCCACGAAACCCTGCGCACCGTTTACCCCGCGGTGGACGGGCAACCGCGTCAGCTGGTCCAGGACAGCACGGTCGGCGCCGATATCGAACTAGCCGCCCTCGACGATCCGGCACAGCTGGCAGACCGCCTGCTCGCGACGGTAGAAGCGGGCTTCGACATCGCGACGAGCACACCGGTTCGCGCACGGCTCTATCGCACCGGCACCGAAGAACACGTATTGGTCCTGGTGGTACACCACATCGCCGCGGATGGTGCGTCGATGGCACCGCTGTCCCGAGATGTGTTCGCCGCCTACCGATCTCGTCGAACAGGCACGACACCGGTGTGGCCCGCACTGCCCGTAGACTATGCCGACTACGCGGTCTGGCAGCGTGAACTACTCGGCGCTGAGGACGACCCCGCATCCATGTCCGGCCGCCAAATCGCCTACTGGCAGCGGATTCTCGCCGACGCGCCCGAGCTGCTCGCACTCCCGACCGATCGCCCGCGCCCTGCGGTGCTGACCATGGATGGCGGCCGCGTCGGCTTTGCCATCGAGCCGCGACTGCACGACGCTGTCGTCGAACTCGCCCGCCGCGAAGGTGTTTCGGTGTTCATGGTCCTGCACGCGGCGCTGGCGATCCTGCTCTCGCGCACCGCGCACAGCGACGACATCGCCATCGGCACCCCTGTGAGCGGTCGTGGTCGCCCCGAACTCGACGATCTGGTCGGCATGTTCGTCAACACGGTGGTGTTGCGGACCCGGATCGAGGAGCAACTGTCGTTCCGTGAGTTCCTGGCGGAAGTGCGCGGCACGGACCTGGAAGGGCTCGCGCACGCGGACGTCCCGTTCGAGCGGCTCGTCGAGGTACTCGACCGGCAGAGCTCGACCGCGTATTCGCCGCTCTATCAGGTGATGCTCGGCTTCCGTAATGCCGACCCGACGCGCTTCGTCCTCGATGACATCCGCGTCGATGTTCTCGATCCCGGTGTGGCACAGGCCAAAACGGATCTCACGTTCCTGCTGAACGAACGTGCCGACGGCGCGGGTATCGACGGCGAGCTCGTCTACGCCACCGACCTGTTCACCGAGGCCACCGCGACCCGCTTCGCCGACCGCCTGTTGCGCGTCCTCGAGACGATCACCACGCGCCCGGACACGCCGATCGAGACCATCGACCTACTGAGCCGGGAAGAAGCCACGCAACTGGTCCCCGCCGGACGCGAGAGCGCGGTGGTGCCGAAAACTTTGCCCGCCTTGCTCACCGTCGCTGCCGCCGACCCGATGGCGACGGCCCTGATCGGCGATGACGAAACCCTGACCTATGGCGAGCTCGACCGCCGGTCCGACCGGCTGGCGGCGCGGTTGTCGCGGGCCGGGGCCGCACCGGGAACCTTTGTCGCACTGGCTGTTCCGCGGTCACTGGCCTTCCACGTGGCGCTGTGGGCGATCACGAAAAGCGGTGCCGCGTTCATGCCGATGGATCTGCGCTACCCCGCTGACCGGCTCGCCCATATGGTCGAGGACTCGGGGGTCACGCTCGGCGTGACACTGAGCGCGGCCCGGGCGACATTGCCGGACACGGTCGACTGGGTGTGTCTCGACAACGACCAGTTGCTCGACGAAATGCCCACCGCGGAAGTGCCTTTCCCGTCGGCGCGCCTCGACGACGCCGCCTACCTGGTGTACACCTCCGGCTCGACCGGCAAGCCGAAGGGTGTTGTCGTCACACACGTGGGCTTGTCGGCCTTCGCGGCGGAGAAGCACCAGCACTATCAGGTGGACCGGAATTCGCGGGTGATGCAGGTCGCCGCGCCCGCGTTCGACGCGGTGATCATGGAATCGCTGATGGCCTACGCGGCCGGCGCCACCCTGGTCGTCTCGCCCGCCGACGTCTTCGCCGGCGCGGAGCTGACAGAACTGATTCGCACACAACAGGTTTCGCACGCATTCCTGACACCCAGCGTGCTCTCGACCCTGCGCCCCGATGGCCTGGACGCGCTCGAGATGCTGACCGTCGGCGGCGAAGCGGTGTCCGCCGAACTCGTCGCCACGTGGGCGCCGGGCCGCCGCTTCCACAATGTGTACGGGCCCACCGAGGCCACCGTCGCAGTGAGCGTCAGCGACGAGTTGCAGCCCGGCGACCCCATCGCCATCGGTGCGCCGATCCGCGGCGTGTACGCCGCCGTGCTCGACAGCCGGTTGCGGCCGGTGCCGGTCGGTGTGGTCGGTGAGCTGCATCTGTCAGGCAATGCGCTGGCCCGTGGGTACCTGAATCGACCGGGAGCGACTGCGGGTGCGTTCGTCGCCAATCCCTACGGCGACCGGGGCACCCGGATGTACCGCACCGGCGATTTGGTGCGATGGACCGCCGAGCACACCATCGAGTACGTGGGTCGCGCGGACTTCCAGGTCAAGATCCGTGGTCAGCGTGTGGAACTCGGCGAGATCGACGCCGCGCTGGTCGCCTGCCCGGACGTCGCCTCGGCGGTCACCGTGAGCAGGCGCGGTCACGCCGGGCAACCGATGCTGGCCGCCTACCTCGTGCCCGACGACGGTGCGACGATCGACACCACCGCGATCCGCGACCGGATCGCCGGTGCGCTGCCCGAACACATGGTGCCCGCCGTGATCACGGTCATCGACGAGATGCCGGTCTCGTCGACCGGCAAGGTGAACCGGCGCGCACTACCCGAACCTGTTGCCGAGACGCCGGATTCAGCGCTGCGCACCGCGTCGACGGCGTTGGAATCGACCATCGCGAGGGTCTTCGCCGAGGTGCTCGGCATGAGCTCGGTGGGCGCCGACGAGTCGTTCTTCTCCCTGGGCGGCGACTCGATCATGTCGATCCAGCTGGCATCGCGATTGAAGACCGCCGGTGTGGTGGTGACGGCACGAGACATCTTCGAGCACAGGACAGTTCGCGGACTGGCCGTTGTCGCCGAGGAGGCGGGACGCGTAACCCTCGACGAACTGCCCGGCGGTGGCATCGGGGCGGTGGCTCGGACATCGATCGTGTCCTGGTACCTGGATCGCCCCGCCGGTGACCGGTTCGCGCAGTCGCTGTTGGTCGAGTTGCCGGGCGACGCACGGCCTGCCGATGTGGTCGCCACGGTCCGAGCTGTGCTGGATCGGCACGACATGCTGCGTGTGCGGGTCGCGCGTCCCGATGTGGCCCCCGGGGCGAGGTTCGGTGCAAACGGATCGTCCGCCGCGGGCGACCTCTCGGCGCGACCGTACCTCGACGACTTGGATGGGTCGTCGCAGGAACTCGATGACTTCGGTTCGCGGCCGGCGGATTCGATGGGTGCCGACGATGCTACGGATGCGGCGGGTTCCCAGTACCTCGAGGCGTTGCCGCCCGGCGCGATCGACGCCGAGCGCGTGGTGTCGGTGCGCACATTCGGGACTGAAAGTGCACCCGGCAGTGCAGGATTCGCGTCGCTGATCGAGGAATCCTTGGAAGAAGCATCGGCCGCGCTGAACCCGGCGGCTGCCACGATGGTGCAGGTCGTCTGCCTGCTGCCGGAGCCCGGCGTGGTGTCGCGGGGTCGCGCGCTGATCGTGATCCACCACCTGGTGGTCGACGGTGTCTCCTGGCGCATTCTGATCCCCGACTTCGTGGCCGCGTGGCAGCAGGTCAGCGAGGGGCGAACGGTCGAACTGCCCGAGGTCGGCACGTCGATGCGCCGGTGGGCGGCGGCCGTGTCGACCGCCGCCGACAGCCGGGCCGACGAGCTCGCACTGTGGCAACGGATGGGGTCGCGCTCGGAGCCGCTGCTCGGGCGCGAACCGCTCGACCCCGCCGTCGACGTGCACGCCACCGTCGAACGGCTGACCGTGACGTTGCCCGTCGACCTGACGACCGCGCTGCTCGGTGCGGTGCCGCGAGCCGCACATGCGACCACCGACGACGCTCTGCTCGCGAGTCTCGTACTGGCACTCGGCCGTTGGCATGCGCGTCGCGGAATCACCCACTCCGGTGCGCGCATTCTGCTCGAAAGCCACGGCCGCGAAGAACAACTCGCACCCGGCGCCGATCTGTCCCGCACCGTGGGCTGGTTCACCAGCGCGTACCCGGTCGACCTCGACCTCGACGACACCGATCCGCGTGCGGCCGTGAAGGCTGTCAAGGAACAACTGCGGGCCGTGCCGGACAAGGGCATCGGCTACGGCATGCTGCGATACCTGAACCCGGAGACCGCCGACCAACTGGCCGCGCTGCCCGCACCGCAGATCAGTTTCAACAACCTCGGCCGGGCGGGCGTCGACCTCTCCGCACTGTCCGGGATCGCCTGGATTCCCGCCGACGAGGAATTCGACCACCAGGGCTCCTTCGATCCGGACATGCCCGCAGCCGCCACGTTGACCGTCGACACCACCATCATCGACACCCCCACCGGTCCGACCCTCGCCGCGCAGATCGGTTACGCTGCACGACTTCTCGACGGTGAGGACGTCCGCGAACTCCTCGACGAGTGGACGTCTGCTTTGGTGGAGATCGCGGAAGCCGCCGCACAAGACGAGGACTGGGGGCTGTCACCATCCGATACCCCGCTGGTCGC
Organism: Nocardia sp. NPDC058705; assembly: GCF_042749305.1. Lineage (NCBI taxonomy): Bacteria > Bacillati > Actinomycetota > Actinomycetes > Mycobacteriales > Nocardiaceae > Nocardia > Nocardia sp. NPDC058705. The sequence goes on from NZ_JBHYRN010000007.1 coordinate 87,445, forward strand.
ACTGACCCAGCAGGACCTCGACAACTTCACCGAACGCTACGGACCGATCGAGGCAGTCTGGCCGATGGCACCGTTGCAGGCGGGTCTGCTGTTCCACGCCGAACTCGCGGCAGGCGAACTCGACGTCTACACCGCGCAATCCGAGATGACCCTGACCGGCCCGCTCGACGAGGCACGTCTGCGCCAGGCCGCGGCCGACCTGCTGCAACGGCATCCGAACCTGCGGGCGGCATTCACCCGGACGCTCGATGGTGTTCTCGCACAGGTCGTTCCGGTAGACCCCCCGCTGCACTGGCGCAGCGTCGAGGCTTCGGAGTCGGCACTGCCGGGAATCCTCGCGGCCGAACGCGAGATGGCGTTCGACCCCGCGGATCCGCCCCTCGTGCGTTTCGTCCTCGCGGCTGTCGCACCCACCGAATACCGGCTGATCCTGACCGCACACCACCTGCTGCTCGACGGCTGGTCGCTACCGCTGCTGCTGCGCGACCTGGTCGGGCTGTACGCGGCGGGCGCCGACGCGGGCCTGCTGCCGCCCGCACCGTCCTACGGCGACTACCTGAGCTGGCTCGACCAGCGCGACACCACTGCCGGTCTCGGAATCTGGCGCGACACCATGGCGGGCTTCACCGAACCCACGCTGATCGCCGAGACCGTCGGCGAGGCCACCGTCGAGGTGCCGACCGACCTGAGCATCGACCTCGACGACGCCACCACCACCGCCCTGACCGAACTCGCCCGCACCTGCGGTGTCACGATGTCGACCATCGTGCAGTTCGCCTGGGCGACGGTCCTGGCCAACCAGCTCGGTCGCGACCGGATCGTGTTCGGCGAGACCGTCTCCGGCAGGCCGGCCGAGGTGCCGGGCGTGGAGTCGATGATCGGGTTGTTCATCAACACGCTGCCGGTCCCCGTCCGTGTCCGTGGCGACCGGACCATCGTGGCCGCGCTGGAACAGTTGCAGGCCGACAAGACCCGGCTGCTCGACCATCACCACATCGAACTGTCCGCCGTCATGGCTGCTGTCGGTGGCGGGCAACTCTTCGACACCCTGGTGGCCTACGAGTCCTATCCGGTGGACAGCAGCGGGCTAGGCGACGCCGAGATCGACGGGGTGCGGGTGACCGAGGTGGTCGGCACCGATGCCGCGCACTATCCGATCACCGTGCAGGCCCACCACACCGACACCCTGCACATTCGAGTGCGCTATCAGGCAGCCCGCGTCGACGCTGTGACTGCCACCGGGCTGGCGGATCGGATCGAGCGCGTCCTGCGCGCCATCGTCAACGACCCGTCGATGCGTGTCGGTGACGTCGACCTGCTGTCCGGCGCGGAGCGCGCGGCGCTGGTCCCGGCCAGGGGTGCGGAGCGGGTGGCACCCGAGGCGTTGACGGGTCTGTTGCGGCGCGGCGTGACCGAGCGGCCCGACGGTGTGGCGGTGATCTGCGGGTCCGAAACGGTGAGCTTCGCCGAATTGGACACGCGGGCACATCGATTGGCGCACTGGCTGATCGCGCACGGCGTCGACACCGGCGACACCGTCGGCGTGGTCATGCCGCGCTCGACCGCGCTGATCACCACCCTGTGGGCGCTGGCCGAGGTCGGCGCCGCCGCTGCGCTGCTCGACCCGCGTAACCCAGGGGAGCGGCTGGCGGTCATGCTGTCCGACAGCGATGCCCGTGTCGTATTGACCGTCGCGGACGTGAGTGCTGGTGTGCCGGAAGGGGAGTGGGAACGCCTGGTTGTCGACGAACCGGCAGCGGTGCGGCAGATCGCGAACCAGCCGGGCGACGCGATGCGACGGACGGTCCGCGACACCGACCTCGCCTACGTCATCTACACCTCCGGCACCACCGGCACCCCGAAGGGCGTCGCAGTCACCCAGGCCGGACTGGCGAATTTCGCCGCCGAGCAACGGGATCGATACGACGTCACACCGGATTCGCGGGTGCTGCAGTGTGCCGCACCGGGATTCGACGCCGTCGTGCTCGAAGTCCTGATGGCACACCCGCACGGTGCCACGCTGGTCGTCTCGTCGCCCGACACCTACGCGGGCACAGAGCTGGCCGACATCATCCGCGACCAGGCCGTCACCCACGCCTTCCTCACCCCGACCGTGCTCGCGACCATGACACCCGACGGGCTCGACAGCCTGGCGGTCCTGGTCGCCGGTGGTGAGGCAGTACCGGCCGAACTCGCCGCCCTCTGGGCGCCGGGCCGCCGACTGTTCAACGGCTACGGGCCCACCGAGACCACGATCATGGTCGCCATCAGCGACCCGCTGACCCCGTCCGAACCCATCACGCTGGGCGGTCCGATTCGCGGAACCACCGCGGTGGTGCTGGATTCGCAGTTGCGGCCCGTGCCCGTCGGGGTGACCGGCGAACTGTATGTCAGCGGCATTCAGCTGGCGCGCGGCTACCTCGGCCGTCCCGGCACCACCGCCGCGAACTTCCTCGCCAACCCCTACGACTCGGGTACCCGCATGTACCGCACGGGTGACCGGGCGCGTTGGACCGCCGACCACACGCTCGACTACGTCGGGCGCACCGACCACCAGGTCAAGATCCGTGGCCAGCGCATCGAGCTCGGCGAGATCGAGGCCGTGCTCGCCGAGCACCCCGCCGTGACCCACGCGGTGGCGCTGCTGCGGGCCGACGACAACGGCACCGAGCGCCTGGTCGGCTACCTCCTCGGCGACACGATCGACCCCGAGCAGGTTCGGGCAGCGGCCCGCCGCCGGCTCCCCGCCCACATGGTTCCCGACATCTGTGTTGTGCTGCAGCAGCTTCCACTGACCACCACCGGAAAACTCGACCGCGCCGCACTGCCGACACCGGCCTTCGCCGTCACCGGGTACCTGGCACCGAGCGATCCCACCGAGCAACTCGTCGCCGATATCTGTGCCGAAGTCCTCGACGTGCCCCGAGTCGGCATGCGCGACAACTTCTTCGACCTCGGCGGCAATTCACTGACGGCGACGAGATTGACCGCACGGTTGAGCTCGGCACTCGGCATCCGGGTCGCACTGCGCGACCTCTTCGACAATCCGACGATGGCTGATCTCGCCGCCCGGCTCACCGGCCGCGACCAGGTCGAACGTCCGGCGCTGACCAGGCGAGCCGGCAACGGCCCGGTACCGCTGTCGCCCGCACAGCAGCGCATGTGGTTTCTCAACCAGCTCGACGCCTCGGTCGGTGCCTACAACGTGCCGCTGGTGATCCGGCTGACCGGCGAACTGGATACCTCCGCGCTGCGTACCGCCTGCGCGATGGTGATCGACCGTCACGAATCGCTGCGCACGAAATTCCCTGTGGTCGACGGTGTTCCGCAGCAGGTGGTCGTCTCCGCCGACGAGGTGGTACCCGATCTGATCCCGGTCCCCACCGAGGAATCGGTGCTGCCGAAGGCCGCCGCGGCGGTGCTGTCGGCCAGCTTCCAGGTCACCGAGGCGCCGCCGGTGCGGGCCGAACTGTTCGAACTCGGCCCCGACGATCACATGCTGGTGATCGCGGTGCACCACATCTGCGCCGACGGCCTCTCGATGATCCCCCTCGCCCGCGACGTCGCGGCCGCCTATCACGCCGTGAGTACCGCGAGCGAGCCCGTATGGCCGCCGCTGACGGTCCAATACCCCGATTACGCACTGTGGCAACATGATCTGCTCGGTGACGAGCACGATCGCGAGTCGCTGCTGTCGCGTCAGCTCGACTACTGGCGCGAAGCCCTCGCCGGGCTGCCGGAACTCCTCGAACTACCCACCGATCTGCCCCGTCCGCCGGTGGCGTCGATGCGCGGCCGGATCGTCGACTTCACCATCGAGCCACGGTTGCAGGAACGGATCGGCGCGGTCGCACGGGCCGCGGGCGCGACGCCGTTCATGGTCGCCCATGCCGCGCTGACCGTCCTGCTCGCGCGGCTGGCAGGCACCAGCGATGTCGCGGTCGGCACCCCGGTGTCCGGGCGCGGGGAACGCGAACTCGATGACCTGATCGGCATGTTCGTCAACACCGTCGTCCTGCGGACAGCGGTCCCCGACGACAAACCGTTCGACGCGCTGCTGGCCGATGTCATGGCCGCCGACCTCGCGGCACTCGCGCACGTGGAGGTCTCCTTCGAACAGGTCGTCGAGGCACTGAACCCGCCGCGGTCGACCGCGCACCTGCCGCTCTACCAGGTCACCATCGACTACCAGAATCTCGATCAGGTGGTTCTCGAACTGCCCGGGATCACGGTGCAACCGGTCGAGGACTACGTCGAACAGGCGCAGTCGGACCTCAACGTGAAGCTGGTCGAGCGGTTCGACGCCGAGGGCAATCCGCTGGGCACGGTGGGCCGATTGACCTACGCCACCGATCTGTTCGTCGAAGAGTCGATGGAGCGGTTCGCACGCTGGTACCTGCGGATTCTCGAGTCTGTGACGGCCGACCCGCGGGCCGTCGTCGGTGACATCGAGTTCATGGAACCGCAGCAGCGTCACGAGGTGCTCGAGGTGGCCGGTGTTGCGGGAGCGCGGGTCCCCGAGGAGACGCTCGGGGGACTGTTCGCGCGGCAGGTCGAGGCCACCCCCGACGCGGTCGCGGTGACCGATGGGGCGACAGTTCTCACCTACGGAGAACTGGCTCTCCGTGCCAAGAGTGTTGCGGCCCAACTGATTGCGTCCGGCGCCGGGCCTGAGACCTTGGTGGCCGTCGCATTGCCGCGCTCGGCTGATCTGGTGGTCGGATTGCTGGCGGTGGTCATGTCGGGTGCGGGCTATCTGCCCCTGGATGTGGCGTATCCGGCCGAGCGACTCCGCTTCGTGCTCGACGACGCTCGACCGGTGGCCATGCTGACAACTTCGGCGATGACATCGGAGGTGCCCGAGTTCGACGGTCCGACAATCTATTTGGATGAAGCCACCGTCGAGAGCGGCCAGCGTAGTGCCGCGCTGCCGGACAACATCGCCTACATGATCTACACCTCGGGCTCCACCGGACGGCCGAAGGGTGTCACTGTCACCCACCGCGACGTGGTCACCCTGCTCACCAACACCGCCGAGAAATTCGATGTGGGACCCGACGATGTCTGGACGCTGTTCCATTCCTACGCTTTCGATTTCGCGGTCTGGGAGATGTGGGGTGCGCTGCTCTCGGGCGGGCGCCTGGTGGTCGTCGACTACGACACCACCCGCACCCCCGACGCCTTCGTCGACCTCGTCGCACGCGAACAGGTCACCGTGCTGAGCCAAACCCCTTCGGCGTTCTATGGATTCGTCGAAGCCGAACGCCGCCACCGCGCCGACGATCTCGCCCTGCGCTACATCGTGTTCGGCGGCGAAGCACTCGACCCGTCCCGGTTGACCGGGTGGTTCCTCGCGCACCCGGCAGGCACACCGCGCCTGGTGAACATGTACGGCATCACCGAAACCACGGTGCACATCAGCTACGCCGAAGTCGATCAGGCAGGAGCCGGCGGGATCGGACGCGCACTGCCCGGCACCGCGGTCTACGTGCTCGACGGCCGGTTGCGGCCGGTGCCGGTCGGCGTCGCAGGCGACCTCTATGTCGGCGGTGGACAGCTCTCGCGCGGCTACCACGGTGCGGGCGCGCTCACCTCGGGCCGATTCGTGGCCGACCCGTTCGGCGCGCCGGGTAGCCGCCTGTACCGGACCGGTGACGTCGGACGGTGGCGCCGTAGCGGGCACGGACTGGAACTGGACTACCTCGGCCGTGCCGACGCACAGATCCAATTGCGTGGCTTCCGTATCGAATTGGGTGAGGTGGAGTCGGCGCTGCTCGGCCATCCCGGCGTCGCCCAGGCGGCCGCCGCGGTACACCGCCACGCCAAGGACGTTGACCAGCTGATCGGTTACGTCGTCCCCGTCGACGGTGGCGAACTCGACCCGGCGCAGGTGCGCGGCACCGCCGCCGAACTACTCACCGGGTACATGGTGCCCTCGGCCATCGTGGTGCTGCCCGAGCTGCCGGTGACAGTGAACGGCAAGCTCGATCGAAAGGCTTTGCCCGCGCCCGACTTCGAACGCGACGCAGACGAATACGACGCGCCGCGAACACCTTCCGAGGTCGCGATCGCCGAGGTCTTCGCGAGCACCCTCAACGTGCCAAGGGTCGGCGCCGGTGACGGGTTCTTCGACCTGGGCGGCAATTCACTCCTGGCAACCATGGCGGTCGCCGAACTCCACAACCGCGGTATCCCACTCGAACTGCCGTGGATGTTCGACGACGCGACGCCACGGGCACTGGCCCGCCGGGTCGACGAGTCCGAGGCCGGATCGGGCATGCAGGTGCTGCTGCCCCTGCGCCCCACCGGCGACGCCGCGCCGCTGTTCGCGATCCACCCGGCGGGCGGGCTGGCCTGGTTCTACGGCGGACTCGTCGGCCATCTGCGCGGTGACCGGCCGGTATTCGGCCTGCAGGACCCGCACGTCGTTGCCGACGAACCCGCCGCCACCTCGATCGACGAGCTCGCACTCCGCTACGTCGACGAGATCCGCCGCACCCAGCCCAGCGGGCCGTATCACCTGCTCGGCTGGTCGCTGGGCGGCGAGATCGCGCACGCGGTGGCGACGCAACTGCAGGAACGTGGCGAACAAGTCGCGCTGCTGGCGATGATGGACAGTGCGGCCGGTGAACCACCGATCACCCCCGACACCGGATCCGCGCCGGGCGAGCTGATGGCCGATCTGCTCGGCGGCTGGCGGGAACTGTTCGACCTCGGCGATGCCGTCACCGCGAGCACCACCGAGCAGGCCTGGCAGGTGGTCCGCGATCAGATCACCGGCACCGGCCTGTTCGGCGCCGACCAGATCGACCGGGTGATGGAAAGCTTCGCCACCGCAGGCGAACTCGCCGACGATTACCAGCCGCGCGCCTTCGACGGTGACCTGATCTTCTTCACCGCGGGCAAGGACCGTGACGACACCGATGCCATCGCCCAGACGTGGCAACCGCACATCACCGGCCGGATCCACAACACTGTGCTCGACGCCCGCCATCTCGAACTGACCCACCCGTCCGCGCTGGCCGTGATCGGCCCGATCCTCGAAGGATTCATGAACTGATGACTCAGCAGCAACTGCGCCTCGACGACGGCCGCACCGTCACCTGCACCAGCCCCGCCGAAGCACGCATGCTCTGGAACGAGATGATCGCCGACGGGTACTACCGCCAGGCCGCGGCGACCTTGCGGCCCGGCGATCTCGCCGTCGACATCGGCGCCAATATCGGCCTCAGCGCGATGATGTTCGCCGAAACCCATCCCGGAGTCCGGGTGATCGCGGCCGAACCTGCGCCCGCCACCTACGACTGCCTGCACCGAAACATGTCCGCGCACGTACCCGGCGGAGTCGCACTCGAAGTCGCGGTGGGCGCGGCGCCCGGGGTGCTGCCGTTCACGTGGTACCCCCGTGCCACCGCGAACTCGAGCCTCTACGCCGATCGCGAAGCCGACGACGACGCGACGAAAACCTTCCTGCGCAACAGCGGCCTACCCGACGACGCCATCACCCTCATCACCCGCGGCCTGCACGACGGCGAACAGATCGACGTCGAGGTCACCACGGTGTCGGCGATCCTGGCCCAGCAGGACCCCACCGCCGAGATCGGTGTCCTGAAGATCGACGTCGAACGCGCCGAATTCGATGTCCTGCTCGGCATCACCGAATCCGACTGGTCCCGCATCCGCTCCGTCGTCGCCGAGGTCCATGACCGCGATGGTCGCCTCGCCGAATTCTGCGAACTCCTCAACCGCCACGGCCTCACCCCACACACCCGCCAGGACCCGTCCCTGGCAGGCACCGAACTGCACGAGGTCTATGCCGTCCGGGCATGATCGGGCAGCCGTGCACCGACGTCGTGCCGCCCACGCTGTGTGGGCAGGCGCAAAAGTGTGAGGCAGTCGGGCGCCGAGGGGTGACCGGCTGTCGACGGGCTGGGTTGGCACACAGGGGAATTCAGGTGCCGGGTGGTGTGCCGGCGATTGTCGCCGCGATGTCGGCGGCGCGGCGCGCCTGCTCGGCGGTGACCGGTTCGTGGGTGATGAACAGTCGGTGGAACAGCGGTGCGATAGCGAGCCGGATGATCTCGTCCGCATCGACCTCCGGTTCGGCCTCGCCCCGTGCGATCGCCCGCGTCACGATCGCCGCCGCCTCCTCGTGACGCGCGGCATAGAAGCCGCGTAGCGCGGCGGCGGCAGCGGGGTGCTGCATGCCCGCAGTGACGAAAGCTGTTGCCACCGGACCGGATTCGGGATCGGCGAAGCCCGCCCGCACCAGTTCGGTGAGCCCACGCAGATCGCCGACCAGGGTGCCCGTATCCGGGATCGGCCACGCCTGTTCGGACGCACGCCCGAGCGCGTCCGCGACCAGGCCCTCCGGCCCGCCCCAGCGTCGGTAGACGGTGGTCTTGTGGACTCCGGCCCGCTGCGCGACGGCATCCACGTTCAGGCCCTGATAGCCGCGCTCGGCGAGCTCGACCGTCGTCGCGTCGAGCACGGCCTCCCGCACCCGGGCGCTGCGTCCGCCGGGCCGTCGTTGGGGTTCCAAAAAACAACTCCTGTTGCGTTAGTGGATGGGGATCTGTAAGTTAAAGCTACACGAGTTGCGATTGGAGCACTGTTTGACCACTCAACTGACCTTGCGCGGAGTATCGAAGTCCTACGCGGACCGCCCCGTGCTCGACACCGTCTCGGCCGCGATCCGCCCCGGCGAACGGATCGGCATCGTCGGCGAAAACGGTTCGGGGAAATCGACACTCCTGCGCCTCCTCGCCGGACTGGATCGCCCGGACGAAGGCACGATCACAGTCACCGCTGAGGGCGGGATCGGACACCTAGCGCAGACCCTGCCCGGCGAAACGGTCTGTGCAGCAATCGAACTGGCGATGGCGGAACTGCGCGAACTGGAAGCCGGCATGCAGGCCGCCGCCGAAGCGCAGGACATGGAACGCTACGGCGAACTGCTCGCCCGTTTCGAGGCCCGCGACGGTTACTCCGCCGATGCCAGGGTGGACGCATCGCTGCACGGCCTCGGATTGGCAGGCATCGACCGCGACCGCCCCCTGGTCAGCCTGTCCGGCGGGGAACGCGCCCGGCTCGGCCTGGCCTGCCTGCTCGCGGCCTCCCCGGAAGTACTACTGCTCGACGAGCCGACCAACCACCTCGACGAAGCCGCGCTGACCTGGCTGGAGAATCGGCTGCGCACCCATCCGGGCACGGTCGTACTGGTTTCACACGACCGGATCTTCCTCGACCGGGTGGTCACCGCGATCATCGAGGTCGCCGACGGCGCGCTCACCCGATTCGGCGGCGGCTACACCGGATTCCTGACCGAGCAGGCAGCCGCGCGCATTCGCTGGGAACAGGCATACACGCAGTGGCGCAACGACATCGGACGCTTGGAGGAATTCGCGACGAGCACGGCGCAGCGGGTTGCGCCGGGGCGTGCGATGACCGACAACAACAAGATGGCCTACGACCGCAATGCCGGCCGGGTGCAGAGCTCGGTGGCCACGCGAGTGCGCAATACCGCTGAACGGTTGCGCCGACTGCGCGAGGCGCCGGTGCCGCGACCGCCCGAACCGCTGCGGTTCCGCGGACAATTCACCGCGGGAACCGGTGCCGAATTCAGTATCGGACCACTGACTCTCGGCCCGCGCGAGCGGCTGCTGATCCACGGACCCAACGGCGCGGGAAAGTCGTCCCTGCTCGATGCGATCCACGCGTCGGCCCGTGGCCGCGTCGGCTACCTGCGCCAGGACGAGCGGTTCGACCCACACCGAAGTGTTACCGACACCTACGGATTCGGGCGCGAGGCATTGCTCGCCACCGGGTTGTTCGCCCCCGAACTGCTCGATCGGAAGGTCGGCACCCTGTCGGAAGGTCAGCGGCGCCGCCTCGCGCTGGCCCGTGTGCTCGCCGGTGAACACGACCTGTTGCTGTTGGACGAGCCGACCAACCACCTGTCATTGACCTTGGTCGACGAAGTGGAACGGGCGCTGAGCGAGTATCGGGGGGCGGTGGTCGTGGTGTCGCACGATCGGGCGCTGCGGCGTCGTTTCCGGGGAATCCAGAAGGGAATCGAGAACTTTGGCTGAGATCGTGCAGGTACTGGAAGTGCCGGGGGCGCCGTACGGGGTGACCGTCGGGCCCGATGGGGCGCTGTGGTTCACGCTGGTCACGCAAGGCGTGATCGGACGATACGGGGACGGGGTCGTCGAGACCTATCCGCTCGAACAGTCCGACGGACAGCCGACGGTGATCGTCACCGGCGCCGACAAAGCGTTGTGGTTCACCGAGTTCCACGGTGGCAGACTCGGGCGGATCAGCACCGAGGGGACCGTGACAAGTCTGGTCATGGAAGGCCCCTACGGTGCGTGCGTCGGGTCGGATGGGGCGCTCTGGTTCACCGAATTGCAGGCGGGCCGGGTCGGGCGACTCGCAGGGGACGGCTCCGTCGCCCGTGTCGAGATCGACGGCATGCCCTCGATGATCACGCCGGGACCCGATGGGGCGCTGTGGCTTACGGTGAACCAGGGCAACGCGATTGCCCGCGTCGACACCGACCTCGCGCTCCGAGTCCATCCGCTCCCCACGCCCGCGGCCGGCCCGGTCGGCATCACCGCGGGCCCCGATGACGCGCTGTGGTTCACCGAAATCGGTGCCGGTGCGATCGGTCGTATCGACCTCGACGGCAACGTCACCGAATTCGCCCTGCCGAACACCGAGGCTCGCCCGCACGCGATCGTGGCAGGTCCCGACGGTGCCCTGTGGTTCACCGAGTGGGCGAGCTGCCGACTCGGCCGGATCACCACCGACGGCACCATCACCCACCTCGACCTCCCGGGTGCCGAACCGCACGGACTCACTGTCGACGCGGCCGGGTTCCTGTGGGTCGCGATGGAATCCGGTGCGCTGGTGCAGGTTTCGCTGTAGCGACTAAGGCGTGGTGAGTGCCTTGACCACCGCGGTGCCGAAGCCGAGGTCGTTGCTGGTGGGCATGCGGGTGTAGGTGCCGCCGGTTTGTTCGGCGAGGGTCTGCAGGGTCTGCGTGCCCTCGCCGCCCACCACAACAACATCGATACGGACGGGTTTGTCCGACCTGGTCGCCGCCGTGATCTCGCTGACGAGCGCGGGGCCGGTCAGCGTCGAATCGTCGTCGGGACCGTCGGTGATCAGCAGGATCGAATTCGTCCGACCGGGGGAGTAGCCCGCGACCGCGGCACGGTAGGCGGCGAGCAGGCTCGGGTAGGCCTGATCGGCGACGACCTGGCTCGGCTTCACGGACGTGACCGCCGAGCCGACGGCGTTGCGCTGGGCGTCGGTGAGCAGCTCGGTGTCCACCTGCACCTGGTACGGGGTGGTGCCGTCGAGGTTCTTGCCGAACGTCCACAGACCCAGGCCGAAGTCGGGCGGCATCACCTGCAGAGTCGAGGCGACAGCGGCGATGGCGTTCGACAGGCGGGTGGTCGAGCCCTCCGCGGTGCCCATCGACGAAGACACGTCGAGCAAGACCGTGCCGTTCACGCCGAGAACCGGGTTCGCCAGTGTCGACTGCACCTTTTCCAGGGCCGCGCGGGGCGGGTTCGCCGGTGCCGAGCCGATGGCGGGACCGAAGCCCGCGGTGCCGAGCGCGCCTGCCTGCTCGGGTGCGCGCAGGAAGTCGATGAATCGCGACGCGATCAGATTCTGGGTCTTGTCGACCCACGGCCCCGACAGCAGCGCCGCGGGATAGTCGGCCAGCGGCGCGGTGCCGACGGGCCGGTACGCGGTGAGGCCACCGGTGCCGAGCTGCTGCTGGGTGGCGGCGACCGCGTGCACGTCGTCGCCGGCGGGATTCGCGCTGATCGCCGACTTGGCGGTCATCAGGTCGGCCGGAGTCCGGGCGTCCGCGGCGAGCCCGGAAATCGCGGCGACGACCTGACCGGAGCCCGCTGCCTGCTCGGTGAGCGGATCGGTCCCCGAGATCGCGGCACCGATCGATGCGGCGGCGGCGGTCGTGGCGTCACCGGCGGGCAGCGCCATCCGCAGCCCACCCCAGCCCGACAGACCGAGCTCGTCGAGCGAGCCCTGCTGCAGGCGCGGCAGGTCGGCCCAGGAGATCTGATGCTGCTCGAGCACTTGACGCAGGGCATCGGGCATGGCCAGCACGATCGGACTGGTGGCGATCGAGGCGGGCGTGCCCTCGATCAGGCCCGGCACCCGAACCAGCTCGATGGATCGGCTCGAATCAGCGATCCACAATCCTGGCAGCGGGCCCAGCGCCGGATCCCACTTCGCGGTATCGGCGAGGCCGGCTATAAGCGCGCTCGTCGGGTGAGCCGACACCGCCACCTGCGCGCAGTGGTCGCGCACCCGTGGCTTGGAGGCGTTGAACCGGTCGGCCGCGGCCTGCACCGGACCCGCGATCGCCGGGTCGACGGTGACATCGAGCTGCGCGGACCCCTCGACGCACTCGGCGGCGGCGGCCACGTCGGTCGAATCGGCGCGGTCACTGAGCTGGAACCACGCGAAAACGGCGACGATCACCAGGACGAGTGCCGATGCCGCGATAACCGGACCCTTGCTGATACTTCGAGAACTGGTCCCGTTGCGATGCGTACCCACGCGGCAAGTTTAAGGACACCGCGCACAACCGCAGCACAGCGCATACGGCTGCGCATCACCGCAGGTCACGGCGTGCGGTACGGGCGGTCAGCCACGGTGAGGCAGCGCGCGCAACCATGCACTGTGTGCCGAAACGAACCGAGCCGGGTGTCTCAGGACACCCGGCTCGGCCGATCAGGCACGGATCACGCGGCCGCGGTCGTACTCACGACCACCCCACACTCCCGACTGACCCGTCTGCGCCGCGTACTCGGTGCACCCCGCGAGCAACGGGCAATCGGCGCAGATCTTGCGGGCGTAGTCGAAGTCCTGCGACGGGTATGGAAACCACGCCTCGTGGTTGGGGTCACCACGGCAGGCGGCGCGGTGCCATTCTCCGGAATCGGACAGGGTCAGCAGTTCGGTCAGTGCGAGGTCGGTGGTGGTCACGGCGCGTACTCCTTCCAGATCCGGCGCTGCTTGCGGGCGAGCGGGTCGGGAGCCTTCGGCTCCCACAGCAGCCGCATCCCCGCCTCTTCCGGGGTGCGGTCGGCCTTGCCCGAATTGCACGGGGCACAGCAGGCCACGAGATTGCTCCAGGTATTGGGTCCGCCCCTGGAACGCGGGCGGATGTGGTCGACGGTGTGCGCCCAGTCGGCGCAGTACCCGCACCGGTGCTTGTCGCGACGCAGCACTCCCGCGAGGGTGGCGCGGCTGTCGTCACCGATCGGCCTGACATGCGCCAGGTACACATACCGCACCAGTCGAATGGTCTCGGGCAACCCGATGACGAGATGCTGCGACCGGATCGGGAAGTGCGGTACCCGCTCGATGACCGTCTCCGCGGCGCCGCTGATCAGCAGTGTCACGGCCCGGTCGGCGGTGATCTCGTCGAGGGCCTCGTAGCTGGCGTTCAGCACGAGCACCCTTTGGCGTATCCAGTCCTCGGATGCGGGCACCGTCGAGTCGACGGCAGGACGAATCATCATGGGAATCACCATGTTTTCGAGAGAAGCGAACGTCGGAGGTGGATGGCCGGTCAGGCCACGAACAGGAGACGGCCGAAGCCATCGATATCCAGGCGCATCGCGCTATGGACCGATTCCGCGCGGCGATAGGTCTTATCCGAATCTCGCTGTGGCGCTTGCTGTTTCACGGCCGTCTCCTCCTCTCGCTGCTGCTCGTCGGTTCCTCGCCCGATGCGGATCACCTGCTGAAATGATGGTGACATATCGCGCCCGAAATGTCGGCTGATTTATTTTCGGCGCATACCGTGGGGAAACCCGGCGCGTGTTGTCATGCGGACCTGATATCCGCGCAGATGCCCGTGACTTGACTCTGATCTGCGCGCGACCGTGCCGATCGAGGCGCTGACGAAACTAGCTTCTCGGCCAACACATTCGTGCCAGACGAGGGATGCGGGAGCCGGAATGAGCTCGAAGGTCAGTGGATGGTCGGTGGCGTTCGTCGCCTGCGCGGTGGTCGTGGCCACGGGGTTGTCGGGTCATGCCGCAACCGCCGAGCCGGCACCGACGCAACAGCAACTGGCCGATCTCATTGCCGAGGGGCTGAAAGACCCCGCCGCGAAGCCGATCGTCGGTACCGGGTCGGCGTGCACTTCGGGCAGCGGTGCGGGTTCGGGCAACGGGTCCGGTGACTGCCTCGGCGGTTCCGGCTCGAGTTCGGGCTCCTCGGGCGGATACGCCTCCGACACCGTGGGCTTCGGACCGCATCAGACCTCCGGGCTGGCCGCGTTCGGCTACGGCCTGCTCAATCCGGAGGCGGCCCCCGCAGGCGCCAACGACTGGAATTGCAAACCCACCGAGCGCAATCCGGAACCGGTGGTGCTGTTGCACGGGACCTGGTCGAACGCCTATCTCAACTTCGCGTACATGGCCCAACCCCTGCACGACGCCGGTCATTGCGTCTTCACGCTGAATTACGGGCAGGCCGGCCTGGTTGACGGCGGTGGGGTCGGTTCGGCGCTACCTTCGGTCAACGCCACCGGCTACATCGAGGAATCGGCTGCTCAGATCGCGAACTTCGTCGACCGCGTGCTTGTCGCCACCGGGGCGAGCAAGGTCAACCTGGTCGGCCACTCCCAGGGCGGCACGGTCGGACGGCAGTACCTGAAATTCAACGGTGGCGCGGAGAAGGTGCAGCAGATGATCACCCTCGGCGCCACCAATCACGGCACCACGCTGCTCGGGATCGCGGCGCTGGGCAGGGCGATCAACAACATGGGCATCGACATTCTCGGCTTCCAGGAAATCTTCATCGGCCACGCGGGCATCCAGCAGACCGTGGGATCGGACTTCATCAACCGGCTCAATGCAGGCGGCGACACGATGCCCGGCGTCGACTACACCGTGGTCGGCAGCCGCTGGGACCAGGTCTCCACCCCCTACGACCAGACCTTCTTGACGGCGGGCCCTGGCGCGACCGTTCGCAACGTCACCCTGCAGGACGGCTGTGAGCAGGACCTGTCCGGCCACATCACGATGGTCTACTCGCCACGTGTGCTCTCGATCGTCCTCAACGCCTTCGACCCGGAGCAAACCCCCGCCCTGGCGTGCACCTTCCAGCCCTGGCTGCTGAGCGGGGTCTGACCACTTCGGCACGACGGCCCGCCGACTCCGTGTTCGAGTCGGCGGGCCGTCAGGTCGCGGACTTCCTCGGGCGAGGAGGTCGCGAGCGTCTCCGTGAAAAGGCGGTCGGCTGAGTTAATTCCGGTCGGCGGCGACCAGTTCGGCGCAGCGTTCGCCGACGAGCATGACGGTGATGTTCGGGTTCACGGTGGTGTGTTCGGGGAACACCGAAGCATCGGCTACGCGTAGACCTTTGACGCCCTTGACCCGCAGTTCCGGGTCGAGTGGGCTCATCGGGTCGTCGACCGCGCCCATGCGGACCGTGCCCGCCGGGTGGTAGACGGTGTTGTGGGTGCGGCGCACGTAGTCGGCCAGTTCGGCATCGGTCTGCACGTCCGGGCCCGGGTACAGCTCACGCTCCACCCAGTCCGCGAGTGGCTCCGTCGCGGCGATCTCGCGGGCCTTGCGCAAGCCCGCGATCATCACCCGCATGTCGTGACCCTCGGGGTCGGTGAAGTAGCGAGGGTCGACCTTCGGCTTGTCGCGGAAGTCGCGCGAGCGCAACCGCACGGTGCCGCGGGAGCGGGCGTGGGTGACGTTCGGGGTGAGGCAGAAGGTGTTCTCGGCGGTCGGGTAGCCCTGGCGCAGGGTGTGCATGTCGAACGGGACGCTGCCGTAGTGCATCATCAGGTCCGGTCGGTCGAGGCCGTCTTCGGTCGGCGTGAAGATCCCTGCCTCCCACCACTGTGTGGAGCTGTCCACCATCGGTCGGGTCGTCTCGAAGCCGATCACGCTCTCCGGGTGGTCCTGTAGGTGCGCGCCGACCCCGGGGGAGTCGACAACCACGTCAATTCCTATCTCGCGCAAGTGATCGGCAGGTCCGATGCCCGAGAGCATGAGGAGCTTGGGTGAGTCGATGGCACCGGCGGAGATGATCACCTCACGGTCGGCGTTGATCCGGGTGGTGCGACCGAACGCGTTGTCGGTGATGTCGACCCCGACGGCGCGACCGTTCTCGATCACGATCTTTTTGACCCAAGCGCCTGTCCGGACGGTCAGATTCGGGCGATCGAGATTGGGGTGCAAGTAGCTGACCGAGGACGACGACCGCGTGCCGTCGGTGCGGCTGTTGATCTGAAAGAAGTTGGCGCCGTTGACAACTGTGCGTCCGGCATTGAACTCGGCGCGCGGAATGCCGACCTCTTCGCAGGCGTCGAGCAGGGCGACACCGCACGGATCGTTCGCAGGAACCGTCATGATGTTCACCGGACCGCTGCGCCCGTGGTGCTCGCCGGGGGCGTCATTGGTTTCGATCCGCGGGTACAGCCGATACACCGAATCGGCGCCCCACCCGGCGGCACCGTGGTCGTTCTCCCACGAGTCCAGATCCTCGCGCGGCGCCCAGAACGCGATGCAGCTGTTGTGCGAGGAACAACCGCCGAGCACCTTGGCGCGGGCATGGCGCATGAACGAATTGCCGTTCTCCTGCGGCTCGATCGGGTAATCCCAGTCGTAGCCCGATTCCAGGAGCTCCATCCAGCGATCGAGCTGCAGGATCGCCGGGTCGTCGACATCGGACGGTCCCGCCTCGAGCAGACAGACCGTCACCGACGGATCCTCGGACAACCGTGACGCGACGGCCGCGCCCGCCGAACCGCCGCCGACGATCACGTAATCGTAAGTGGTCATCGCTGTCCCTCCCGAACGGTGAACCAGCCGGTGACCCCCGGCCGGAGATTCTCATAGACGTGTTTGGCCTCGCGATACTCGTGCAAGCCGGACGGCCCGAGCTCCCGGCCCACACCGGAGCGACCGAAACCACCCCACTCGGCCTGCGGCAGATACGGCCCGAAGTCGTTGACCCACACCGTGCCGTGCCGCAACCGGGCGGCCACGCGGCGGGCGCGCGCGGCATCGCTGGACCAGACCGCGCCCGCGAGACCGTATTCGGTGTCGTTGGCGATCTCGACGGCCTCGTCCTCGCTGGTGAATGTCTCCACGGTCACGGTGGGCCCGAACGCCTCGTCGTGCACGCACGCCATCGCGCGGGTCGCCCCGTCGATGACCGTCGGCAGGTAGAACCAGCCGTTGTCGAGATTGCCCGAGCCTTCGTCGCCGGTGGCGAAGGCACCGCCGGTGCGGATGACGGCACCTTCGGCACGGGCCTGTTCGACATAGGCATTCACCTTGTCGCGGTGGGCGGCCGAGATCAGCGGCCCGGTTTCGGTGCCTTCGGCGAAGGGCAACCCGAGCCGGATCTGCTCGGCGCGGCGGACGAGCTCGTCGACGAAACGATCGTGCGCCGATTCCTCGATCACCAAACGCGCACCCGCCGAACACACTTGGCCCGAGTGCAGGAAGGCCGCGTTCAGGGCGTTGTCGACACTGGCGGCCAGGCGTTCGGAGGTGTCGCAGGCGTCGGCGAAGATCACATTCGGATTCTTGCCGCCGAGTTCCAGGGCGACCTTCTTCACCGTGGCGGCCGCTTCGCGCGCGATGATCTTGCCGGTGGCCAGCCCGCCGGTGAACGAGACCAGGTCGACATCGGGGTGCTCCGACAGCGGCGCCCCCGCGCTGGCACCCGCACCGAGCACCAGGTTCGCCACTCCCGCAGGCACTTCGAGCTCGTCGAGCACCGACATCAACAGGATCGCGGTGTGGGGCGTCAGTTCAGCCGGTTTGAGCACGAAGGTATTACCCGCCGCCAGCGCGGGCGCGACCTTCCATGCCGCCTGCAACAGGGGGTAGTTCCACGGCGTGATCAGCCCGCACACCCCGACCGGCTCGTAGACGATCCTGGAGTCGATATCGGGCGAGCCCGCGTCGACCACCCGGCCCGCGTCGTCGGCGGCGAGCTTGCCGAAATACCGGAAGCAGTTCGCGATGTCGGACATGTCGATCTCGGACTCGTACGGCCGTTTGCCGGTGTCGAGAGTCTCGGCGTTGACGAATTCCTCCCGCCGATCATCGATCGCGTCGGCAACCTTGAGCAGCAGGTCACCACGCTCGGCCGCCGACGTCTCGCGCCACGGTCCGTGGTCGAAGGCATTGCGGGCCGCGGCAATGGCCGCGACAGTGTCCTCCGCGCTTGCCTCGGCGACGATTCCGACTACGGAATCATCGGCCGGACAACGTATTTCGCGGGTCTTCCCGGAGGCTGCTGCCCGCCAGGTTCCATCGATGTAGAGGGTCTCGCTCATGATGTCCCTTCACAGTTCGCTGTCGGTGCTCGCTTCGGGATCGTGGTGATCGGTGGCCGCGCGCCGCAGGTGCAGATAGCCGAGATGGCGTTCGTACTGGTCGAGAATGTCGCCGATTGTCTGTTCCTTGGTGTAGCCGTTGAGCGAGTACCCCTGCGAACCCTCCGAGAGGTAGACCTCGCATCGGAAATAGCGGTCGTCGGAACGCTGGGCGAGCACCGCGTAACTCGGCGTGGGTGCCGAGACCGGATACACGCCGTATTCGAACCGGGGCTCATTGGCCTGATCGACGATCAGGCGCGGCGCGGGCAGCCCCTCGTTGAGATCGGTTTCGTCGACCGTGGCGGTGACCCCCATTTTCGCGAATTCGGCCGAGACGTCGTGCATCGCCGGAATGACGGTGTTGCTGACGAACTTTCGGGTGGCGGCCGGACCCGGATAGTGGATGGTGCCGATGAGCCTGCGCCGCCAACTGGTCTGTTCGCTGGGCCCGCGCCCCGCCGCGATGGCATTCGGCAGCGCCGCGCGGTAGCTGTCGATCTTGTACGACTCGTTGTGCAGCGAACGCAGCAACGCGACGCCGATGAGCGCCAGCACGAACGAGAACGGCAACCCCATGATGATGGTGGCGTTCTGCAGCGTGGTGATCGAACCGCCCGACCCCGCGAACAGCATCGACAGGGTCAGCACGCCGATCGCGACGGCCCAGAAGATGCGGGTGCCGCGGGCGCAGTCGGCCATCGGGTCGGACAGTTTCGAGGTGAAATTGCCCATGACCAGTGATCCCGAGTCGGCGCTTGTCACATAGAACAGCAGTCCGGTGATGGTCGCGATACCGAGCAGGAAGGTCGCGCCAGGGTACTGCTCGAGCAGTGAGTAGAAGCCCAATTCGGCTCTGGCAGCGGTCTGTTCGGCGAATTCCTTGTCTTTCCTGGCGACCTCCAGGGCGCTGTTGCCGAAGACCGAAATCCACAACACGGTGAAGCTGAACGGCACCACCAGCACACCGAAGATGAACTGGCGCAAGGTGCGTCCGCGCGAGATCCGGGCCAGGAACAGGCCCACGAACGGTGCCCAGGCCACCCACCACGCCCAGAAGAACAGGGTCCAGCTGTCGAGCCAGGTCGAGGGCTGGTTGGCTGTTTCCGGGTTGCGCTCCCACGCGAACGTGTTGAGCGTTCGGTCGAGGAAGGTCGAAAGGTAGTCGCCGGCATTCTGGGTGAAGCCGTTGAGCAGGAAGTCGGTGCGGCCGGCGAGGAGGATGTAGATCAGCAGCGCGATCGCCATGATCACATTGAGTTCGGACAACCGGCGGATGCCCTTGTCGACGCCAGTGGTCGCCGAAATCGTCGTGATGACCACCGAAAGCGCGATGAGCCCGATCTGGGCGGCCTTGCCCTGCGAGATCCCGAACAGCTCGTGCAGCCCGTAGTTGAGCTGCACGATGCCGATGCCAAGCGAGGTGGCGATGCCGAAGATGGTGCCGAGCACCGCGGCCACGTCGATCGCATCGCCCCACCGGCCGTGCACCCGCTTGCCGAAGATCGGATACAGCGCCGCCCGGATCGTGAGCGGCAGATTGTGGCGGAACGCGAAGTAAGCCAGCGCGCCGCCCATCAGCGCGTACATCGCCCAACCGGTGATGCCGTAGTGGAAGATCGTCCAGGTCACCGCGTCGCGGGCGGTCTGATCCGTCTGAGCCGGGCCCGACGGTGGGTGCAGGTAGTTGTAGACGGGCTCAGCCACCGAGAAGAACATCAGGTCGATGCCGATGCCCGCGGCGAACAGCATCGACGTCCAGGAGAACAGGCTGTATTCGGGCCGCGACTCCTCCGGTCCGAGCCGGTAGCGGCCGTACTTGCTCGCACCGAGGAAGACGACGAGTCCGAGAATGGCTGTGGCGAGCAGAAAGTACCACCAGCCGAACCAGGTCGAGATGAAGGTCTTCACCTCGCCGACCACCGTTTCGGCGCTCGACGGTGAGATCAGCGCCCAGATCGCGAACGCGAGCACGATCCCCGCGGCGGTGAGGAACACCGGTTTGTTGATCGAGCGCGCGTCCGCCACGGGATGTACCGGGACGGCATCCTGCTCGGTCGTTCGGTCAGAACTCTTGTCGTGCCCGGCGTCACGCATACGAGGCAGGCTAGTTCCTGCACCGCCGCGGATCGTGGACCTTTACAGGTTGCCGACCTCGTGTTCGAGACGACGCGCGACCAGATCGCGCGCTTCCGCACGCAGCGCGGGCCGGTAACCGCTGGGGTACACCGGATCACCCGGGGTGTAGTTCTTGAGCACTTCCTTGGCGAGGGTGATCTTGTGGACCTCGGTCGGCCCGTCGGCGATGGCCATGACCTCGGCGTAGGTGGTCATGTCGAGGAAGGGGAGGTCGGTGCTCACGCCCATCGCGCCGTGCAGATGCAGTGCGCGGCGCGCGATGTCGTTCATGACGGTCGGCATGGCGATCTTGATGGCGGCGATGTCCTTGCGGACGGCGCGGTAGTCCTGGGCCTGGTCGATGCGCCACGCGGTGCGCAGGACCAGCAGCCGGAACTGTTCCATCTGGATCCAGCTGTCGGCGATGCGTTCCTGCGTCATCTGGAAGCCGCCGAGCACGCCCTTGCGGGCCGGTCGTGACACCGCGCGCTCGCACATCATGTCGAAGGCCTTGCGCACCAACGCGACTGTGCGCATCGCGTGGTGCACGCGCCCGCCGCCGAGTCGGGTCTGCGCGACGATGAAGCCCGCGCCTTCCGCGCCGAGCAGATGATCGGCGGGCACCCGGACGTCGGTGAAACGCAGGTGCCCCTCGTGTTCGCTGAATCCGGGCACAGTGAAGTTGCGCACCAGTTCGAGCCCGGGTGCGTCGGCGGGCACGATGAACATCGACAACCGCTGGTGCGGTTCGGCCTCGGGGTCGGTCACCACCATCACGATGTGGAAGGTGGCGAATTCGGCGGCGGAGTTGAACCACTTCTCGCCGTTGATGACCCACTCGTCACCGTCGCGGACCGCGGTCGTGCGGAACGCGGTCGGGTCAGAGCCGCCGGTGGGCTCGGTCATCGCGTAGCAGGAGCCGATCTCGCCGTCGAGCAATGGCTGCAGGTACTTCGCCTTCTGCTTCTCGGTGCCGAAGTGCGCCAGGATCTCGGCATTCCCGGAATCCGGTGCCTGGCAACCGAAGACGAGCGGCGCCCACATCGACGTGCCGAGCACTTCGTTGAGCAGCGCCAACTTGAGCTGGCCGAAACCGGGCCCGCCCAGCTCGGGACCGAGATGGCAGGCCCACAAACCCTGCTCCTTGACCTGCTGCTGCAGCGGCCGCATCAGCGCCCGGATCTCGGGGTCGGTCCGGTCATAGGGATTGGGATAGAGCAGATCCAGGGGCTCGACCTCGGTGCGAACGAACTCCGCCACCCAGTCGAGCTTGCGCTGGTACTCCGGATCGGTCTCGAAATCCCAAGCCATGGTCAGCCTTTCGTGTTGTCGTCCGTGGCGATGAGCCCGGACAGGACGGTGTCGATGAGGATGTCGGCGATCTCGGCGGGGGAGTGGGTGCCGCGCTCGCGGTACCAGTAGCCCAGCGAATTGAGCATGCCGAGCAGGCCGTTGGTGACGATGTGGTCGGCAGTGCGCAGTTGCCCGGCCGCGAAGCCCGCGTCGATGACGTCCTGCCAGAGTCGCTGGATGCGGTCGCGCAACTGCTGCAGGACCACCGCGTGTTCGCGGGTGAGGGCGTCCGCGTCACGCAGGTGCACGGCCACCGCGCGACGATGGGTGACGATCAGTTCGACATGGCTGCGGGTGAGTCGACGCAAGGTTTCGACGGGGTCGGTGCCCGCGGCGACGATGCGTTCGGCGTCGGCGAGCAGCAGCCGGGTGTAGTCACGCAGGATCGCCCACAGCAGGTCTTCCTTCGAGCCGATGTGGTAGTACAGCGCACCCCGCTGGACGTCGGCTTTCGCGCCGATCTCGGCCACGCCGGTGGCATGGAAACCGCGTTCGGCGAACAGCTCGAGGGCCGCCTTGTTGATCCGCTCGCGGGTGTCGGCGCGCTCGGTGGCGCGGGGACGGCCGCGACGACGCACGGGAGCAACGGGTTCGGGTGTCACGGCGCCTCCGTTCGGTCCGGTCCGCGACTTAATGTTCCGGTCAGTACATTAATTGCCCGCGCACCTACAATCAAGGGAATGGTCCGAGCCCGCAGGGCGTTCGAACCCACACGAGGTGTCACCTCTACCCACGGGTAACATGACATCGACTTTTCCCACCCGGTTTTCACCAAAGTGAGGCAGTAGATGACAGAGCGGATTCAGGTCGGCGGGCTCCAGGTGGCGAGCGTTCTTCACGATTTCATCGAGAACGAGGCGCTCCCCGGTACCGGCGTAGATTCCGCCGCGTTCTGGGCCGGCGCCGAGCAGATCATCAACGACCTCGCCCCCCGCAACCGCGCGCTGCTCGCCGAGCGCGACGAGTTCCAGGGCAAGCTCGACGCCTGGCACGGCGAGAACCCGGGCGCAGGCTACGACAAGGCCGCCTACAAGCAGTTCCTGACCGAGATCGGTTACCTCAAGCCCGAGCCCGCGCCGTTCCAGATCACCACCGAGAACGTCGACACCGAGATCGCCACCACCGCGGGCCCGCAGCTCGTGGTGCCGGTGATGAACGCGCGCTTCGCGATCAACGCCGCCAACGCGCGCTGGGGTTCGCTCTACGACGCGCTCTACGGCACCGACGCCATCCCCGAGGCCAACGGCGCGGAGAAGGGCAGCGGCTACAACCGTGTGCGCGGCGACAAGGTCATCGAGTGGGGCCGTAACTTCCTCGACGACGCCGTCACCCTGATCACCGGCTCGCACATCGGTTCCTCGTACTACAAGATCGTCGACGGCGAGCTCGAGATCGGCCTCGAGGACGGCACTGACATCGGCCTGGCCGACCCGTCGCAGCTCGTCGGCTACCTGGGCGACCCCGAGGCCCCGACCTCGATCCTGCTCAAGCACAACGGGCTGCACATCGAGATCCAGGTCGACGCCACCTCGCCGATCGGCTCCACCGACACCGCCGGTGTCAAGGACATCGTCCTGGAATCCGCGCTCACCACGATCATGGACTTCGAGGACTCGGTCGCCGCGGTCGACGCCGACGACAAGGTCGTCTGCTACCGCAACTGGCTCGGCCTGATGAAGGGCGACCTGGCCGAGGAAGTCGCCAAGGGCGGCAAGACCTTCACCCGCACCATGAACCCCGACCGCGTGTTCACCGCGCTCGACGGTTCCGAGCTGGTCCTGCACGGTCGTTCGCTGCTGTTCGTGCGCAACGTGGGCCACCTGATGACCTCCGACGCGATCATCGACGCCGAAGGCAACGAGGTTCCCGAGGGCATCATGGACGGCCTGATCACCTCGCTGATCGCCGTGCACTCGCTCAACGGCGACAACACCCGCCTGAACTCGCGCACCGGCTCGGTCTACATCGTGAAGCCGAAGATGCACGGCCCCGACGAGGCCGCGTTCACCAACGAGCTGTTCGGCCGGATCGAGGACGTCCTCGGCCTGACCCGCAACACCCTCAAGGTCGGCATCATGGACGAGGAGCGCCGCACCACGGTCAACCTCGCCGCCTCCATCGAGGCCGCCAAGGACCGCGTCGTCTTCATCAACACCGGCTTCCTCGACCGCACCGGCGACGAGATCCACACCTCCATGCTGGCCGGACCGATGGTCCGCAAGGCCGAGATGAAGGCCCAGACCTGGATCACCTCCTACGAGGACTGGAACGTCGACACCGGCCTGGCCAAGGGCCTGCCCGGCAAGGCGCAGATCGGCAAGGGCATGTGGGCCATGCCCGACCTGATGGCCGCCATGCTCGAGCAGAAGATCGGCCACCCCAAGGCAGGCGCCAACACCGCCTGGGTCCCCTCGCCGACCGCCGCCACCCTGCACGCCACCCACTACCACCTGGTGGACGTGTTCAAGCAGCAGTCCCAGATCGCCAAGGGCGGCCCGCGCGCCACCGTCGACCAGATCCTCGAGATTCCGCTGGCCCAGTCCACCGACTGGACCGAGGAGGAGAAGCGTCAGGAACTGGACAACAACTCCCAGGGCATCCTGGGCTACGTGGTCCGCTGGATCGATCACGGTGTCGGCTGCTCCAAGGTGCCCGACATCAACGACATCGGCCTGATGGAAGACCGTGCCACGCTGCGCATCTCGAGTCAGCTGGTCGCCAACTGGCTGCGTCACGGCATCGTCACCGAGGCCGACGTGATCGCCAGCCTCGAGCGGATGGCCCCGGTCGTCGACCGTCAGAACGCGAACGACAAGACTTACCGCCCGCTGGCCCCGAACTTCGATGACAACATCGCGTTCCAGGCCGCCAAGGAGCTGGTCCTGGAAGGCACCACGCAGCCCAACGGTTACACCGAGCCGATCCTGCACCGGCGTCGTCGTGAGTTCAAGGCTGCGCAGAAGTAGAGATGGCGAGTGATTGAAAAGTAGCTCGTAGCAGAACTTTTCGTTCGAGGGCCCGTTTCGGAGGAATCCGAGGCGGGCCCTTTTCGTCGTCATCGGAGATCGCCTCGGATACCGGCGTGTCACGCCGCAGCGAATTCGTTGGTCGTGACCGTTCGAAGCCGGGCTGCCGCCATGGTTCCACTGATCATTCGGATGCCCGATCGGTTCGGCCGGTCGCGCTGAGTGGTGCTATGTCAGCCGAGCCGACTGATCACCGATGAGGTATGCCGACGGATCGAACATCTGTGGTCGCTGGATCACGCAGCAGGCCAAGGGAATCCGTGCCCGATTCGGTACAGTGACGTACGCGATAGTCGTCCGGGGGCAGGGCGGGATGGTCGTGCTGAGAAGCGGGGGAAAGCTGTGCGTACTTCGATGACGTTGCTGTGTGTGGTGGCCTTGGCACTGTTCCTCCTTGGAGGTTCGCCGTCGATGGCTGCCCCCGGAGCCGGATTGCGCTGGGGCCCGTGTCCCACGGAGGCGGGTGCGGGTGACGCGTTGTGTACGACGGTGACGGTTCCGATGAACTACTCGGTGCCCGACGGCGAACAGATCGAGCTCACGGTGAGCCGGATGCGGCCAGTTGGATCCGACCAGGGGCGCGGCGTGCTGTTCGCGGGCCAGGGCGGGCCGGGAGTGGACGCGCTGAACTTCTGGTCGTCGCGTGATTCTCGAGTGCCCGCGCTGCGGGAGTTCGACCGTATCGCTGTCCAGCCGCGCGGCCTGCGCTGGTCGACGCCGCTGCGCTGCGCTAAAACGGTGGTGGTGATCCTGCCGGTGACCGACCGTGCCTCGTGCGAGGCCGCTGCGCCCGACTACCCGGGGACGCTCACCACCGAGACGCTCGCTCGCGATCTCGAGCAGGTGCGCAGGGCGCTCGGTACCGAACGGATCAGCTTCTATGGCGTGTCCTACGGGACGGCCCTGGGCGCGGCGTATGCGACGTTGTTTTCCGAACGGGTCGACAAGATGGTGCTGGACGCCAACGTGAACCCCGATTGGGTCTGGGGCGAGCAGTTCGCACGTGGGTGGCAGGTCAGGGAGACCGCGATCTACGAGCTGTTCGACTGGATCGCCGCGAATGATGCCATCTACGGCCTCGGTGCGACCCGGCGTGCCGTCGCGGGTGAATGGGCGCGGCAGGTCGATGCTCAAGGCGGGGGCTGGCAGGCGCGACTGGATCCCGCGCTCGGAGGTGCTCTTGGTGCGCTCGTCGACGGAGGCGGCGAGGTCGGCTCAAATGAGCTCTCGGGGCGGGTGGCGAACCTGGTGCAGTCGGTGCGTCAACCGGGCGCAGGGCAGAGCCTGACGCAGATGGCCACCGGCGCTGCGGTCTACTGGCGCAACTACTGGCCGTATCTGGCTGAAGGCATGCGCCGGTACAAGGACGATCCGCGGCACACCGAGTTCCTCTCCTATGTGGCGTCTCGGCTTTCCCTCGACCCGACCTCAGGTTGGGTCTACGATG
The DNA here is from genome assembly GCF_042749305.1 of Nocardia sp. NPDC058705. Classification (NCBI taxonomy): domain Bacteria; kingdom Bacillati; phylum Actinomycetota; class Actinomycetes; order Mycobacteriales; family Nocardiaceae; genus Nocardia; species Nocardia sp. NPDC058705. Next base: position 113,795 of record NZ_JBHYRN010000007.1, read on the forward strand.
CGATCACGTGCAATGAGGCGGGGGCCGTTCCGCCGGCCGGGGTCGCTGCCTTGGTCGAATTCGCCAAGGGGGCAAGCTATTTCCAGTTTGCCGCCGAGCTGCAACGGTCCGGCGTGCTGTGCTCTGGGTGGCCGTCGTCGGCGCAGCGGTTGGCGTTCGACGGGCGCGGGCTGGCACAACCTCCGCTGATCGTGCAGACCTCGGCGGATGCAGCCACCCCGGCTGCGGGCGGGCTCGCGATGGCTGCCGTGCTCGGCGGGACGCTGATGCGGGTCGACGGTACCGACCACGGTTCGTTCGCGCGCTACAACCCGGCTGTCGACCGGGCCGTCCTGCACTACCTCGTCACCGGCGAGTTCACCCTCACCCACGCACCCGCAGCACCGATCACCACCCCCAGCCCGCCATCTGCGGTCCCTGGGGATTGAACGAGAGGCCACTTCGACGTCCGCGTACCTGTCCGCGTAGAGCGGTTTCGGCCTCGGTCAGCTCATGGCCGGTTGCCTACCCACAATTGTCGAGCAGCTCGACGACCTGGCTGACCATCCCCTTGCTGACGCCGAACCGACTGATGGCCTGGACGTATGTGCTCGCGGTCGTGGAGTATCGGCCGTATCTGCCGCCGTCAGGAGAACGGATCGTGCCGTTCATCGGGTCGATGGACCGAGGAATCGCCATGTCGAAATAGCGAGAGCTCTGGTCTCCGACCGTGACAGCTGGTCAGCTCCGCGACGCCACTCCATACAGGTTCGCACCGTGTGCACGGGGCTGCATATGTTCACTTGCTCGTTGAAGTCGAAATCCATTGCCTCATAGAGGTTTGAGTGTTTCTGCTGGCGTGGTTGATCGACAGTGGGTGGTACGACGCCGATGCAGAACACCGCGCGGTAGGGGCGCGGGGGCATCGGCGCAAGGAAGTCGTCGTCGTCTGCGAGCAGCGGATGGTTGCCCATGAAGGGGACGGGTACATCGAATTCCTCGTTGACCGTCTGGCCTGGATTCACCCGCAGCGTGGCCGGTCGTGGTGGCGGGGCGTAGGCCGGCACCGGGCATTCGGGGGGTGGTGTATCTGCGGCGGCTGATCTCGACGATGCCGTCGCTTCGCGGGACAAGGTTGGCCGGAGTTGCTGTCGATCGTGTCTTCGCCTGCGTACGAGCCGCCGCGGAAGGTTCGGTGTGTGAAGTCGTTGGCGTGCGCCAATTCGTGAAAGAGAATGACGGACGGCGTTGTCGTATTTCCCCACGGGTTCTTCGCATTTTCGACGCCCAGATCGGTGGTTCGTGGGTCGTATTCCACAGTCACACTCGTTCCGGCACCCGGTGGTCACGGTCCAGTCGTCACCGACCGTGAGACCAACTCCTTCGGCATCACCGACCCGAGCCAACGCCACGCCCCGGTAACACGTGATCGTGCTGGCACCAGCGATCATCGCCTCGGCGAGGGCGGTGATCGCTGGGCGAGTTCGGTTCCCGCGTCGTGGTCCTCGCCGATCCGGTTGTAGGCAGCCCAATATGCGTCACCGTGCCGATGCAAGCCCGCGGACTGGATATCGGTGCGCAACCGGTCGATACCGGCGGTGAATTCCTGGTTCTGGGTCAGGATCCGCTGCCCGGCGTCGGCGAGCCGGGCCGGATTCCACTGGTTGACCTCGGCGCGAGTCGGCATCTATGCCCCACCCAGTGCGGTGATGCGCTTGCTGAACTCGAAGGTGTCGGCGTTGCCTCTGGCGATCTGTGAGATCCTGCGGCACCGGCTGCCCATTCGTCGGAACGCGGTCTCGGTGACCTCTCCGGAACTGGCGCAGATATCGGCGAGGTCCGCGCCGGGAAGCGCGGCACCGAAGCGTTCGCGGCAGTCCGGAGCTCGAGTGCGTCCAGCGCTCCGGCGACTGACCTCCATCGACGAAGTCAGGCTTCGCAATTCGTCGGGATCCACGTTCAGCATCACAATCCCCTTCAGGACCGAGCTTCCCAACCCCTTCATGCACGGTACCGCATGGCCTTTTGCGGAACGCTGACACTGCGCGATCGAGGCGGGAACCCGACCATCGCGAACCACCAAGGCCGAACTCCGCTCGGGCGGGTAGCTGCGGTCGGCGACAAACCCCTGATCAGGGCTGTCTTCGTTGATTTGCTCGATGGGCCAAGTGCTGGGCCGACGATCCTGCACCGGCGTCGTCGCGAGTTCAAGGCTGCGCAGAAGTAGTGCTGCCTCTGCTGTCACCGGAGATCACCTCGGATACCGTCGAGGTGACGCGGGTAGGGGAGCTTTCAGGGTAGAAATCCGGGTCTTTCCCGGATTCGGAGAACCGAAACCTATTGCTACGGTCCGTGCATGAACCATGCTGCCTGCTTGTCGACAACGAATTCTGGTCTGTGTGGCCCGTTGTCGACGTCGAGAGCGAAGCGAGGACGGGTAGGCGAGGAATCTGTCGACAGCGCCGACGGGCAGTCATGATGACAACCCGTGCGCGCGGCAGTGCTACCGGATCGAATTTCATGGAAGTCGCGTGGTTCTTCGCGATCGCCACCGTGCTGTGCTACGCGCTGTCCGTTCCGATGGTCTTCGGGCTGGTCTCCACGGACTTGAACAACCTGATCGTTCCGATTCTGCAATTGACCCCGCTGCTCGCTGCGGTCATCATGTGGCGCGCCCGACGACCCGGAACGTTCCGAGAAACATTCGCCACCGGGTGGCGCGGCACACCCAAGTGGGCGGGCATCGGCATCGGCATCATCGCCGCGATCGCCGCCATCCAGGCCTGCATCGCACTGGCATCGGGGATCTGGCCGCTCAACCCGCTCGACGAGATCTTGGCGGCGACAGTTTGGGTCGTTCCGGTCTTGGTGCTGCAGTCGGTATTCGCTATCGGAGAGGAGTTCGGCTGGCGCGGCTGGCTTGCGACCCGCGCCGCGTCGTGGGGATTCTGGCCGCTGGCCCTTGTCAGCGGTCTGGTCTGGATCGTCTGGCACCTGCCGGTGCTCGCCGTCATCGGAGACCGCCCACCGTGGGACATCGTCATCTATTTCGCGGGGATGCTGCCGTGGGCACCGCTGCTGCTCGCGCTTCGTTGGCGGTCGGGGAGTGTCTGGCCGGCAGTCATAACGCACGGAGCGATCAACAGCGTCCGGGTGTACTTGCTGCAATCGGTTCCCGATGCGACAGATCATCTGCTGATCGAAGTGATCGGCTGGGTGTTGACGCTCGCCGCCGCGGTGTGGCTGATGCGCGCGAGCCCGGCGCCGGTCGTCCAGGGAGCCGTTTAAGCTCGCGCCCTTCCACCGCTCGGCAGCAAAGAGCGGGAATCCCCGCGACCGACGACGCCCCCTGGACCGATCGCAGCTCGTTCCGACCGGACCGGACGCTTCTGGAGTCAGAGACGTAGCCGTGTGTGACCCACCGATCGCCGCCGACCACTACGCCGGCCGGATCGAGTACGTACTCGTCAAGAGCGAGAACTTCATCTACAGGCGCACCGGCGTCGCGTACTGCTTCCGCGAAAAGTAGCTGCGCCGGATCAGGGAAGCCGCTGGGTGACGGACCCGATGAGGTCGGGGACGGGTTCGCTCGTGGTGAATCCGGCTGCGAGGTAGGTGGCGAGGGCTCCGGGGGTGGAGTTCTCGGCGACGACGACTGCGGCAGAAGCGTTGTGCTGCTGCAGAACCCGCGCGGCGGCGAGGGTGATGGCCGTGCCGTAACCGTTGCCGTGGTGCTCGCGGTGCACTCCCATCGGTTCGATGAGTCCGGGGCGTCCGTCTCCGGCCGTCCAGACGGTGGCGACGGCGACGGGCCGGTCGGTGTTGTCGTAGCCGATGAGGTGGTGGGCGAGGTGTGCGAACGGGCCTGTTGCCATGGTGGTCCACCGTTGGGTGAGCCGCTGCCTGTCCTCGCTGCTCGGCGTTGTTCCCTTGAACGCAGCACAGTGCACCGAGGTCCACTGTGCTGCGTCGTCGAGGCCGATCTCCTCGACTCGCAGCGCCGCGTCGCGCGGATTCGCGGGGACGGGGGTGCGCAGGTCGAGCTGTAGCGGCGTCCAGGGTTGACCCTCGTCCCACCCTCGGGCGCGGAGCCGCTGCCGCAATGCGAGCGCGCCGCGGGCTTCGACGGTCACCGTTCCTGGTGGAAGCACTCGACCGCTCGTGAGATCGGCTTCGATCTGGAGCGCGAGTTCGTCATCGTCGAGGGCTGAGGGGTCCATCGCCATGCGGAAGAGATCCTCGCCGTCGAACATGCCGATCGCGACGATCGTTTCATCGACCGTCCAGCACCGCAGATCCGCGGCGGATTCGTCGGCCCCGACCATCGAGTGCCAACCCAGGTCTCCGGGATGCAGGAATCCCTTCCAGTCAACGGTCTGCCACTCACTCAGCGTTCTGGTGATCCCGGCGAGCTGAGCAGCAGTCGGTGTGGTGAGAGTGGTCATCTCTTCCATCCTATGAGCTTCGTTCGCCCATGCCGGTCTCATCAGCAACTATGAGTCAGCGGTAGACCAGTGGATGTTGATAGGCTCCCGCCGGGCGATGTGAACAGCAGCGGCCCAGTATGAGGGGGCCGAAGTTGCGCGGGTTGGTTACTGCTGGGATTGTCGTTGCGGCGCTGGTCATCTCAGGATGTGCCGGCACGGGGAAGCAGCAGGGCTACCCGATTCCCGCCACCACATCATCATCTTCGCCGACCACGACGACTACGACGGTGAACAAGCCCGCCGTGTGGACGATCGACGGTGAGGTCGGCGCGGAGGAGATCGCCGTGGTGGGCGAGATGGTTCTCGTCCCGCTCGAGACGTCGCTGGTCGCGGTCGACCGTGTCACCGGTCAGCAGCGGTGGCGTCGAGATCAGAAGATCGCCGATGGTGGCTGGTTCCGATACCGGATCCGTGGCGAGTTGATCGTGCTCTACGAGGGCAGGGCCGCATCCGATGACCCGATCTTGGTGGAAGTGATCGAGGCGGCCACCGGCCGCACCCGGTGGCAGGGGAGTTCCCATCGGGTGAATGTCTACGGCGACGCGGTGTACCAGACCGACTGCACGGGGTTGGGCACGCGGGATGTGCAGTGCACCACGATGCGTCGCGCTATCGGTGATGGAAAGCCGACGTGGCCGCACCCGGCGACCGGCACGCTCGGTGACGACGTGATCGGAAACTGGCACCAGCTGGCGCCACCGGAATCGGAGTATCTGCCTGTCTGGTTGGGGCCATCGACCCCGGTTCCTAGTGATCGGCCCTGGGGTTTGGTTGCGACAGCGACCGGCAACGTTCTACCCGGACGCGGTCCAAGTCACGCCTGGTATGCGTTCAGCGCCGGTGACCTGCTGGTGATCACCAACCACGACAGGGACGAGTACCGCTGCGAAATCGGCCTGGAGGCCATCAGCGGGCCGACCGGGACGCGGCAGTGGGAGAAACCTGTCCACGCTGGTCGATACAAGGATAAGGACGCTTGCCGGAAGCGGCTGAGTGGTTCGGAGCAGAGCCAAATGATCGGAAGTGGTTCCCGGATAGCGGCTGTCACCGCCGACCGGACTCCGCAACTGTTCGATTTGGCAACAGGTTCGACGGTGTGGGCAGCGGCTGAGCGCGGGAGCCCCATCGATGGCGACGAACGGTCGCTGCTGGTCGGCGAATTCGCCGACCAGGGTGCCTTGTCGTTACTGGATCTCGAGACAGGCGCGAAGAAGTGGTCGATACCTGATCCGGGCTTTTCCCCACACCCGAGCGAACGCAACACGTTTCTGGTCGGTGATCGGGTTGTAGTGGGCGCAACGATCCGGATGGGCAATTCCGGCGGACCGGCGGTGATCGTCTACGACCGCGAAACCGGTCGCGAAGTAGATCGCTACGTCGGCTATCTGCAAGGTGCGGGCGCTGACTGGGTTGCTGTGCTGGTGACCGAGTACGGCAAACCTGACACGATCCAGTTCCACGGCTGACGAAGTCGTGAGCCAGCCACGAGCTGCGTACATGCTGAGTTCGATGTCGGTGGCCGGTGTAACAATGCCGCCCAACAGGTTTCGAAGTTCATACGGTGGAGGACGGCTGTGGGGTTCGCCATTATCGCGGGCGCGATGTTCACATCGGTCATCGCGGTTGGGGTGGTTACCGATGAAGGGTGGGGCGAGGGGTGGTCGTGCGTCGCGTTCGCGGCGTTCATGTGGCTGTTCGGCCTGCCCGCTCTCGATGAATGGTTCGCCCGTCCCAACGCTCGAACAAGTGCTCAGCCGACGGTCGTCCCCGTTCGTAGGGAGCCGACCGGGGATGCGGCCGCCGCTCTCGCTCGATTGACCGCCATGTTGACCGCCGACCCGTGGGTCGCGATGACGGCGGACCCTGTTGAGTTGATACAGCGCCTCGGCCCGAACGGAATCGGACGCTTGGCGTGGGTCGACGGCGTCGACAGCATCGACGACCTACTCATCTCGCTCGCGTTGACCGACGGCTTCCCACCCGGAGTGTCCGACCAGCGGCTGCGCGCATCCCTTCGAGTCCTCGACTGGATCGACCCTGAGACAGGTGAAGTCGAGGAGATTCCCGATGAGGCATATCTCGATGAGGTCGCACTACAGCAGCTTCTGAGCGAGGTCGGGGCGTGCTGCCTCGAGTTCGGTACCGCAGCTGTGTTGCTCGGGGAGGTGGGTGAACGTGGTCTGGTATTCCTGTCGTACGAGCTGACCGATCAGTTCGAAAAACTGTCTGCGACAGCTGGATTAGCGGTCCAGCCGATAGGGGTCGAGCTGTGGCGACAGCGTGGCTGCCCGACGCAGCTTGCTGGTGAGACCGCAGATCTGATCGACGAGTTGGTTGATCTGTCCCTGTCTGGCGGTGAGTCGGCGCCAACTCGCCGTGAAGACGAATGGTGTCCGCATCCATGGTGTTTCGCGCCCTGGCACGGCTTGCCCGCCACCTGGGTGATCCCCGCAAAGGAAGGCCATGAGGTAATTCTTTGTCCTGGGTCGACGTTCGTTGGCGTGTTCACCCCGCCGACGGAACATGAACTGTGGCAATGGAGCGCCGCGAGCGAATACCGCGGGCGTGGCCGGACGGCGGTCCGTATCGGTGTCCGTCTGCTCGTTGTCGCCGTCGTTCTCGGATCCTTCGGTCTGCTCAACTGGGTGGCAACGGCCCGTGCGGCGGCCGTTACCGAGCGCCGCCGCGACTACGCGGCCTTTCTCGTCGTGATCGCGGCGAACGGATTCTTTTGGATTTCCGTGGCGATTGCTCCCGAGACAGACGCGTTGACAGAGTTCTGGAACATCCCCACGGTCGTGCTGGTCGCGACCACTGTCATCGGTACGCTGCACTATCTTGTCGCCGATCTCTGTCATGCCTACCGCATAAAACGGACGCTCCGAACCCAGCCTCTCCCTGAACCCATGCTCGAGCCGCGCAGTTTGTCGGCGAGTTCGACGACCGTTGCGCCAGGCAGCACAGACGGTCGCCGATCCGCCGTTATCGACATCGCGTAGCCATATACCCCGACCTTCGAACACGACAGTGGCCGGAGATCGCCTCGGATACCGGCTCGTCGGGTATTTCGCTCGTGAGGCGGAATATGGTCGGCCCACCAGTTGATAGAGTGGGAAACGCAACTTGTGTGTTGCTCGATCGTTGCGTGTGTTGTGTGAATCTCGGTGTCGGACTCCAGAGATCGGAACAGCTCGATATGCGACTTAATCCTTCGGATACGGAAAAGCTGCTGCTCAGCGTCGCGGGGATGGTCGCGCGCGACCGGCACCAGCGTGGCGTGAAACTCAACTATCCCGAGGCGGTGGCGTTGCTGTCGTGCTGGGCGATCGAACGCGCTCGCGACGGCAGGTCGGTGGCTGAGGTGATGAGCGCGGGTCGCCAGGTGCTCACTCGCGGCGATGTGATGGACGGTATCCCGGAGATGCTGGGAGACGTGCAGGTCGAAGCGACGTTCCGCGACGGTCGCAAGCTGGTCACCATCACCGAGCCGATCCGATGATCCCGGGCGAATACCGGTTCGGTGAGATCCCCTTGCCGGACGAGAGCGGTCGCGACCAACTCGACGTGGTGATGGTGAACACCGGGGATCGGCCGATCCAGATCGGCTCGCATCTGCACCTGCCCGAGGCAAACGCGGCGCTGGAGTTCGACCGCACCGTCACGGTCGGTTTCCATCTCGATATCCAGGCGGGCACCTCGATCCGATTCGAACCGGGGGTCAGCCGCAACGTGGCGTGCACCCGCTTCGGTGGCCGGGTGGGTCGGGAGATGATGCAGTGAACGCGATTTCACGGCATCGGTCAGCAGAATTGTTCGGGCCGACCACCGGCGATCAGATCCGGCTCGGCGACACCGATGTCTGGATCGAGGTCGAATCCGATCGCACCAACCGCTACGACGCGGTCGTCTTCGGCGGCGGCAAGACCATTCGCGACGGCATGGGCCAGGGGCGGGCCAGCCGGGAACAGGGCGCCCTGGATGTGGTGGTCACCAACGTTGTCGTGCTGGACCATTGGGGCATTGTCAAAGCCGATGTCGGGATCCGTGACGGGCGCATCGTCGCGGTCGGGCGCGCGGGCAACAGCGAGATCATGGACGGCATCGATGCGGGGATGGAGATCGGGCCGAGCACCGATGTCATCGCCGGGGAGGGCTGCATTCTGACCGCGGGCGCGGTGGACACCCATGTGCACTTCCTGTCCGAGATCGAAGTTCGCGAGGGCATCGCGGCAGGCACGACCACCATGATCGGCGGCGGCGCCGGGCCGACGAAGGGCACGAAGGCGACCTCGGTGACGCCGGGTGCGTGGTCGTTGGCGATGGTCCATCGCGCGCTGGACGAATTGCCGGTCAACGTCCTGCTTTTCGGTAAGGGCAGTACCACCAGCACCGATGCGCTGCGGGAGGATGCGCTCGCCGGGGCCGGCGGCTACAAGATCCACGAGGACTGGGGTTCGGCGCCACCGGTGATCGATGCGGCTTTGCGCGCGGCCGACGAGTTCGGTCTGCAGGTCGCCCTGCACAGCGACAGCCTCAACGAAACCGGGTACGTGCGCGAGACGATCGAGGCGATCGCCGGGCGCGGGATCCACGCGTTCCACTCCGAGGGCGCGGGCGGCGGCCACGCGCCCGACATCATGGTGTTGGCCGGTCAGCCCACTGTGCTTCCCGCGTCGACGAATCCGACGATGCCGTTCAGCGTCAACACCGTCGTGGAGCACCTGGACATGCTGATCGTGTGCCACGCGCTCAATCCGAAAGTGCCCGAGGATCTGGCGTTCGCCGAGTCACGCATCCGCGCCACGACCATGGCCGCCGAGGACATCCTGCACGACATCGGCGCCATCTCGATCATGTCCACCGACGGTCAGGCGATGGGGCGCATCGGGGAGATGATCTGCCGCACCTGGCAGACCGCGCACGTGATGAAATCCCGCTTCGGACGCGGTGATTCGACGCTGCCCGCCGACAACGAGCGCGCCCGCCGTTATGTCGCCAAGTACACGATCTGCCCGGCGGTGGCGCACGGCATCGACCACGAGGTCGGGTCGGTGGAGGCTGGCAAGATGGCCGACCTGGTGCTGTGGAAACCGGCGTTCTTCGGGATCCGGCCCGAGGCGGTCATCAAGTCCGGTGCGGTGGTCGTCGCGCCGCTGGGCGACCCCGCCGCCTCGATCACCACACCTCAGCCGGTGTTGATGCGGCCCGGTTTGGCGGCTCACGGTGCGGCGGCGGCATACCTGTCGACGACGTTCGTGGCGCCGATCGCCCTGGATACCGGCCTCGAGCAGCGGCTCGGACTCACCCGCAGGCTGGCGGCGGTGCGTCCCACCCGCGACGTCGGGAAGAAGGACCTGCCGCGAAACAACGCACTGCCGCGCATCGAGATCGACCCGGAAACCTTCATCGTGTCGATCGACGGAGATCCGGTGCCGCCGCAGCCCGCTGTCGAGCTTCCGCTCACCCAACGCTATCTCCTGTTTTGATCGGCGTCGTCGACCTGTTGCTGGCGGATGGGCGCCTGCCCGTGGGTGGTCACGCCCATTCCGCCGGGCTCGAACCGGCCTTGCGCGCGGCGATGCCACCGGCGCAGATCTCGCACTACCTGACCGCGCGCCTGCACACCGTGGGACGCGTGGAGGCCGCTACGGCGGTCCTTGCGCGGCGGGCAGCGCTCGGCGAGTTCACCGATCTCGATCAGATTCACAGTGCGTATGCGGCAAGGACTTCCAGCTCGGCGCTGCGTGCGGCCTCGGTACAGCTGGGCCGGGGGATCGCCAGGCTCGCGCAGCAGTTGTGGCCCGCGGAACCCTCGGTAGCCGCACTCGCCACGATGGCGGCACCGTATCGCCCGGTCGCCTTCGGAGTTGTCGCGGCGGTCGCCGGACTCGACGACATCCGGACCGCCCGCACCGCGCTCTACGACGATCTGCAGACCGCCGCCTGCGCCGCACCGAAGCTGATCGCCGTCGACCCGGTCGAGCCGGTGCGCTGGGTACTCGCACTGGCATCCACCGTCGAACGCATCGCCGACCTGGCCGTGACCGTCACCGGGTATGCCGATCTGCCCGCGCTGACCGCACCACAGATCGAGCAGTGGTCCCTCGAACATGCGAACCGACACAGGAGGATTTTCCATGCTTGAAAAGTCTGACCCGCCGACACGTCCGTTGCGTTTGGGCGTGGCGGGGCCCGTCGGTACCGGCAAGAGCACGCTCATCGCCACCCTGTGCCGACGTTTGGCCGACGAGCTCGAGATGGCCGTGGTCACCAACGACATCTACACCGATGAGGACGCCCGGCTGCTGCGGGCCGCGGGGGTGTTGCCGGTGGAACGGATCGTCGCGGTGGAGACCGGCGCGTGCCCGCACACTGCGATCCGCGACGACGTGACCCCCAACCTGCTGGCGGTCGAGGATCTCGAAAGGCAGTTCGCGCCTTTGGATCTGGTGCTGGTCGAAAGTGGTGGCGACAACCTCACCGCGACGTTCAGCCCCGCCCTGGTCGACGCGCAGGTATTCTGCATCGACGTCGCCGGTGGGGGAGACGTCGCCCGCAAAGGCGGTCCCGGCATCGAACGGGCGGATCTGCTCGTGGTCAACAAGACGGACCTGGGCCCGCACGTGGGGGTGGACCCGGATCAGATGGTGCGTGATGCCACCGCGGTGCGCGGCGGGTTGCCGGTGATCGCGTTGAGTCAGCGCGATCCGGCCAGCATCGACGAACTGGTCGACTGGCTGCGCACGGTACTGAGCGCACACCGCGGTGGCGCTTTGGTACCGGCGGATCCGGGTCCGATGGCGCCGCACTTCCACGCCGATGACGAGCACGGACACGTCCATGACCATCAGCACGCTCACCAGCACTGAGCCTGACATCGCGTCGGTGCTGCCGACGCGAATCTCAGTGCAGCCCAGTGCAACCGGTGTGGTGGTCGAGGTGCTCGATCGAGGCGAGTTCCTGGCGCCGCGACTGCTGAGCATCGACGGTCGACGGGTGCGGATCGCGCTGGTCGGCTGCTGCGCGATGCTCGTCGCGGGTGACCGGCTGGAGCTCGACATCGCGGTCGGCGCCGGTATGGAACTCGAACTCGTCGAGCCCTCTGGCACCGTCGCCTACAACGCCCGCGGTGGGAGCGCGAGCTGGACGGCTCGGGTGTCGGTGGCGCGCGGCGGGGTACTGAACTGGCAGGCAGCACCTTTGGTCATCGCCGAGGGCGCGGATCTCACCCGCTCCGTCACCATCGATCTGGCCGAGGATGCGCGTGCGGTGCTGTCGGAGGTCGTGGTGTTGGGTCGAACCGGCGAGCCAGGCGGGGCGCTGCGTTCCTGCCAGCACGTCACTTACGCCGGGGCACCCCTGCTGGTCGAGGAAATGGACCTCACCGACCACGAATTGCGTTCTTGCCCTGGCATTCTGGGCGGGTACCGTGTTGTCGGCACCGTCGCGATATTCGGGCATCGGACGGCGACGCTGCCGAGTCCGACCGCCACCTACCTGGCCGGGCCGGGCGCGCTGGTTCGGGTGCTGAGCGATGCGGCACATACGATCGAGCACGAGATGAACCACTGGTGGCGGGCCTGGCATCGGTGATTCCCGCACCGGACGACGCCCGATTCAGGCCGCCGGTACCGGTTCGTCGGTGGTGCCGGGGGTGCGGCGCGGCTGGGCCAGGAATGCCGCGACCGGTGCCACCACGGCAGCGACCAGGCCGGCGGCGAATCCGTTGCCGTAGAGGTTGAGTCCGATCACCAACACGCCGGTCACCTGAGCGGTCGACGCGTGCAGGAAACCGGCGACCACCCCCCATTGCGGGCCGAACCGGCCCGAGATCGGTGCCAGGCACGTGCCGAACAGCGCGGCCCAGATCATGCCCGGATCGGTCAGCTCGAGCGGTTTGAGCAGCCCGGCCAGCACCACGCCGACGACGATCGGAACGATATTGAGTGCGTGCTTGCCGCAGGCACCGAACCCGATCACGCTGAGAATCCCCGCCACGACCGGACCGTTGAGCGGTGCGCCGATGACGAGCACATAGCCGGTGGCCAGCGCACCGATCACGGCGATGTTGAGCAATACCGCTGCCGCGCCGTAGTCGGCGAGGAAATCCGACGGTGCACGGCCGTCATTGCGCAGCAGCCGTGCGTAGGCCCCCCACGGCGAGCGGTCGCAGACGAACGCCGCGACCAGCATGGCAACCAGGCAGATCGTCAACAGGATGAGAATCGCGGTGTTGTGCCCGGAGGTCCACGCCATCTCCGGTTGCGGGCCGAGTCCGAAGGTCTGATAGACCGCCACGATCACCGCGCCGATGACCCCGGCGACGAACCCCATGTTGTACAGGCTGTATCCAGCGTGGGTATGGAACAGGCGCCGCGCGACCGGCGGCACCACGAAACCGATGAGCACCGACGTCGAGACGCCGAGCGCGATCCCGGCCCACACGGGAAGCGTTGTGGTGAAGGCCAGTACCGAGAAGATCGGCGACAGTGCGGTGGCGAAGAACGCCGTCGAAACATAGTCGGCAAACCGATCACCGCGAACCACGGCATACAGTGCGACACCCGCGATGATCGGCCAGATATTGAGCAGCGTCTTGCCGTACATGGCGGTACCGAGCAGCAGCAGCAAGCAGGCCACCGCGTCCCCGTTCACCGGTGCGCCGGTGAGCCGAAACACCAGGCACGCCACCAACGTGACCAACCCCGCCTGGACGAACGCGCCGCCGAGGCCGCCGACGCCGACGAAGTCGGTGATCACCAGATCGCGCGCGAACACGATATCCCCGATGCCGCGCACCACCTGTTCGGGTGTGTCGACGAGGAAACCGAACAGTACGAATGCCAGCGCCGTTGCCGCGATGATCAATAGCAGCGTTTGTTGGTCACGTCGGCCGGTCGTCGAGTTCAACGAACTTCTCCTCGCTGTCGAGCAACTTCAGTCAATGCCGCGACAAACCGCGCGAGTCTTCGCAGCGATCAGAGGGCAATCGGTTATCGCGGGGAGAGTCGATCGCGATGCTAGCGGATACGACGTCAGCTCCGGAGTGGGCCGGGCGCATTCGGCGCGCCCTGCTCGATGGCGGCTACTGCCTGCGCCATCAGGGTTCGATGAGCGACATTTCGCGCGAATGAGCCGTCCGGTTCGCAGGCCGGGTGATATCGTCACGAATAGTGCTATTCGGGCCTGCCTGCTCGGATTTCGTTCGACAGATTCATCTTTCGGCAACGATATGGCATCCGCGATTGTCGGCGATATTCAAGACTTTGCTGGTGATCCGATTACAGAGGAACACGATGAATGACGTCGCAAGCAGTCGTGGTTCCGAGGCTCCACGGCGGGGATTCGCCTTCGGCGGCGCGGTCGGCGTACTGGTGTTGACCTGGCTGTCGTTGACGCCGTCGTTGTTGCCGCGCGGGCCGCTGTTCCAAGGCATTGTCACCGGCGCGGCAGCCGTACTCGGTTACGGACTCGGAGTAGCGGTCACCGCTGCGCTCGGATGGATGCTGGAACGTCGGATCGGGCCGGCGCCGAAGGCGCTGCGTTGGGGTTTGGCGGTAGTGGCGGTCCTCGGCACGATCGGAGTGCTGCTCTGGTATTCCGACTGGCAGAGCGAACTGCGTGCGCTGATGGGCGTGGAGGACCTGCCGTGGCACGCGTATCCGATCATCGTGGTGGTCGCCGTTGTCGTCTTCGCGATATTGCTCTCGGTCGTGCGTGTGTGTGCGGCGACGGCTCGGTGGGTCGGTCGGCAATTGGGACGGGTGCTGCCCGCACGCGTTTCCGCGGTGGTGGGCGCGGTGGTGGTGGCGCTGATCTTGGTCGCGGCAGTCAACGGTGTGGTTGCCGAGGCCGGGATGTCGGTGCTCAATCAGTCCTTCAAGGCAGTCAACGAGCAGTCGCCGGACGACACTTCGGCGCCGACGCTGCCGCAGCGATCAGGCGGGCCGGGCTCGTTGGTGAGCTGGGACTCCCTGGGCAGGCAAGGGCGCATTTTCGTCAGCAACGGTCCGACGCCCGCCGAGTTGACCGCGTTCAGCGGCAAACCCGCACCCGAGCCGATTCGCGTCTACACGGGTCTGGACTCCGCGGAGAACGTTCGCGCCGAAGCCGATCTCGCGGTCGCGGAGTTGCGGCGAACCGGGGGATTCGACCGCGCCGTGCTCGGCGTGGCCACCACGACCGGCACCGGGTGGATCAACGAGTCGACCGCTTCCGCGCTGGAATACCTGGCCAACGGTGACAGTGCGCTGGTGAGCATGCAGTACTCCTTCCTGCCGAGTGCGCTGTCGTTCATCGTCGATCAGGAACGCGCGCGCCAGGCCGGCCAAGCCCTGTTCGAAGCGGTGCACGCGGTGTGGGACACCCTGCCCGCCGACCAGCGGCCCAAGCTGGTCGTTTTCGGCGAGAGTCTCGGATCCTTCGGCGGTGAGGCCGCGTTCGCCAGCGTGCAGGACATCGCCGCGCGCACCGACGGCGCCCTGTTCGTCGGTCCGACCGGCCTCAACACCGTCTGGGGCGATGCCACCGCGCGCCGCGACCCGGGTTCGCCGGAAACGCTGCCGATCTATCGCGACGGACAGACCGTACGATTCGTCGCCGACGCTGCCGACCTGGCACGCCCCTCGGCCGCATGGCCGAAGCCTCGGATGGTGTACCTCCAGCATGCCTCCGACCCCATCACGTGGTGGTCACCGCAGTTGCTGTTCCAGAAACCGGACTGGCTCGACGAGGAACGCGGCAGCGATGTCCTGCCCAGCACCCGCTGGATCCCCGTCGTGACGTTCCTCCAGGTCTCAGCGGACATGGCAGTCTCCACCGATGTTCCCGACGGCCACGGCCACACCTTCCACGGCGCTATCGCCGACGCCTGGGCGGCGATCCTCGAACCGCCGGAATGGACTCCGGCAGATACTGAACGGCTTCGCGCAATTCTGCGCGGCGAAGGCTGAACGCGACGTCGACATGACTGATGACGGCGACGGAAACCATCGAGGAGACCTACGATGAATGCAGACGACAAACCCTCACTGCTGCATCGAGTATCGCCGACGCAATGGGTCGCACTCGGACTGAGCATCCTTGCGGTGATTTTCGTGCTGGAGAACCGCACCCACGTGTCGGTGGAGTTCTTGCTGATCACCCTCGGATCACCGATGTGGCTGATCCTGCTGGTGATGTTCGTGGCCGGCCTGGTCACCGGTGTACTGCTGACCCGCCGCCGACACCGCTGACTGCTGTCTCCGACGAACCGCTCAGTGGCTACGACGCAGGACTGCCTCGTAGAAGCGGATGCCGTGTTCGAGGGCGTCGACGGAAAGCCGTTCATTGACGGAATGGAGCAGGCCACGGGCCTGTGCGTCGAGCTCGAACGGGTAGAAGCGGTAGACGTAGTCGCTGATCTGGGCGAGATGGCGCGCATCGCTGGCGCCGACGACGAGGAACGGGGAGATCACCGCGCCGGGAAACGTTTCGGCGACAGCCTCTTTGACGCGTTCGAACGCCGGACCGTCGGTGCGCGCCGCCGGGGTCGGTTCGGAGGCGTTGATGATCGTGAGCTCGATCTGCGGGTCGTCGATGACCTTGCGGACGCGGTCGACGGTGCCGGTGACGGTTTCGCCGGTGAGGATGCGGATGTTGAGCACCGCCGACGCGGATTCGGCCATGATGTTGGTGCCCTGGCTGCCTTCGAGCATCGTCGGCACCGCGGTGGTGCGGATCATCGCGTTCATCAGCGGCCCGGATCGTGGCATGAGGGTTGTGATCAGGCGCTGGAACCTGTCGGCGCGTGAGAGGACCGCGGCGAGGGGGCCGCTGGAGTGTTCGCCGATGATGGTGAGCATTTCCATGATCGGCGGGGTGACCTGGGCCGGAAAGTTGTAGTCACCCAGTTTCACCAGGGCGCGCGCGATGCGGGTAGTGGCCGGGTTCTTGCCGGGCATCGAGGCGTGACCACCGGGATCGACCGCGGTGAGTTGCAGGTCGAGCAACCCTTTTTCGGCCGTTCCGATCACGGCGACCTTCTCGTTGATCGGGAACAGATCCCCGGCCACGCCGCCGCCCTCGTCGATGACCAAGCCGGGCACGATCTGTTGCTCGCGGAAGTACTCCACCACGGTGGGGACGCCGATGCCCGCGACCTCCTCGTCGTGTCCGAACAGCAGATAGACATCGCGATCGGGTGTAAAGCCCTGGGCGAGAAGGTTTTCGACGGCATCGCAAATGCAGACGAGCGGACCCTTGTCGTCGATGGCGCCGCGACCCCAGATCACCCCGTCCGCGACAGCGCCGGAAAACGGCGGGTGGGTCCAGCTGTCCAGGTCGCCGGGGGCGACGACGTCCTGATGGGCCATGAGCACGAGCGGGTCGGCGCTCGACCCGCTGTCCCAGTGGTAGACCAGGGTGTGGTCGGCGAAGATCTGCCGGCGCAATTCGCGGTGATCAGCGGGTAGAGGGACTCGAGAGTCTCGCGGAAGATCGCGAATTGCGCCCAGTCGGTATCCTTCGCGTCCTGCGTGGTGACGGTCGGGATCTGCAGCAAGGTGGACAGGCGCTTGACCGCGCCGTCCAGGTCGATGGTGCCCTCCGGCATGCCGCTGTCCTCTCCCGAGAAATGCACCTGCGGTGTGTCGATCCAGCTTCACACCGTATACCTCTTCCTCGCCTCCACCAGGCAGGATGGCTGGGCGAACAGTCCGAGGATTTCGCGGTTGCGGGCCCGGTCGAGGCGCTGTCGTTCTAGGGTGCTGATCATGTCGAAGGTGGGGACGTCGGGGGAGGTCGAGACGCCACGCGCGTGGCGACGGGCGATGCGGGCGACAACGGTGGTGACGTGCCTCGGGATCGCGGCCCTGTTGTTCGAGTTGGTCACTGATTACGATCTACTCGTTCTGTTGGTAGCGGGCGCCCTGCTGTTCGTTGCCGGGGTGGCGTGGATGGTGCTCGGCCCGATCGGCTGTGCCAAGTATCGGGAGTATCTGGCGGTCGCCGCCGCTCCGATCGTGGTGGGTCTCGGTCTCGGACTGGCGTTTTCCGGGTTGCCGGACCGACTCGCCTGGTGGTTGTCGGAGGGGGCGATGACGCGGGCCGCGCAGGATTGTTCGGACAGTGGTGCCTGGTTCGGTGTCATGCGCGTCGACAATGTCTATCGGACCGACGGTGGGTGCGTGTTCGCGAGGTACGCCACCGACGGTGGCGTGGCCTACTTCGCTCCCGGAACAACGCCACCGGACGGCCCACCACAGCCCTACCGTCACGTGTACGAGCCCTTCGCCCCGAACTGGTATCGGTTCAGTACGCCCATCCTGCACGACTGAATCGGCGAAATCCCCTGGGCGCGTTGGGCTCCAGGGGAATCGTCGTAATGGTGTCAGGTCTGTCGGGTCAGTTCTCGCGCCCGTCCTGCTCGTGCATACCGGCCAGCAGCCGAATGCAGATCACCGCCAGTACGGACAGCCCGATCAGCATCAGCGACAGAGCGGTCGTCGAGCCGGTGCGGTCGAGCAGTTCGACAGCGATCAGCGGTGTCGCGGCGCCGCCGATCACCGATCCCAGCTGATAGCCGAGCGACGCACCGCTGTAGCGGAGCTCCGGCGGGAATAGTTCGCCGAAGAACGCGGCCAGCGGCCCGTACATCATGGTCAGAAAGGTCGATCCGACGGCGAGGCCGAGCGTCATGCCGAGGAAGGTCTTGGTGTCGATCAGCGTGAAGAAGGGGAAGGCCCACAGCGCGGTGAGGACCGCGCCCGCGGTGTAGAGCGGTCGACGTCCGATCCGGTCCGACAAGGCCGCGAACAACGGGATGCACACGAGCAACAGCAGCGTCGACAGGCTGAGCGGCAGCAGCACATCGGCCATCTTCAGCTTCAGGGTCCGCGTGCCGTAGTCGAGCATGAAGGTGATGTAGAGGTAGAAGGTCGCGTTGACCACGATGAACGCGCCGCCGGCCAGCAGCACTCGCTGCCAGTGGTTGCGCAGCACCTCGATGATCGGCGATTTGCTGATCGACGGCTCGGTCGCCGCCTTCTCGGCCGAAGCGCGCTGCAGGTTCTGGAAGGCGGGGGTTTCCTCCAGGCGGTGATGGACATAGAGGACAACGCCGACGAACAAGATGCTGATCACGAACGGAATTCGCCACCCGTAGCTGGCGAACGCCTCGGCGCCGAGGGAGACCGAGAGGAAGAAGTACGCCGACACACCGAGCAGGACGCCGATGGGGACGCCGAGCTGGGCGAAGCTTCCGTAGAACCCGCGCTTGTTCGCGGGCGCGGATTCGGTCGCCATCAACGCCGCGCCACCCCACTGGCCGCCCACCGCGAGACCCTGCGCGAACCGGAGCACCGTCAACGCGATCGGCGCCGCGATACCGATGCTGGCGTAGGTCGGCAGCAGACCGATCAGCGCACTGGCGACCGCCATCAGTCCCAGCGCGGCGACGAACGCCTTCTTTCGACCGACTTTGTCGCCGAAATGCCCCCAGATGATGCCGCCGACCGGCCGCGCGATGAAACCGATGCCGAAGATGCCGAAGGAGGCGAGCACCGCGGTGACGGGGTCGGTGCTGGGAAAGAACAGCTTGGGAAACACCAACGCGGCCGCGGTACCGAAAAGGAAGAAGTCGAACCACTCGACACTGGCACCCACCAGGCTGACCAAGGCGACTTTGCGTACATCGGCCTCGCTCACGGTAGCTGGGCGCCCAGGGCTGATCGTCATAGCCCGTCTCCTTCGACTGCGTGCATCCACCCTGGGTGGATGCGGTTCCACTGATACCGCTGGAACGCTAGATTCTGCGGTCGCGCAGGTCAGTGGTCGCCGCGACACCGTAGGCGGCCCCGCAGTGTCGCCCGTCACACTCGCGGATAAACTGGGCGGATGCTCAGCGCTGTCAGTTCCACGGATTCGGCCCTGGTGCAGGAGGTCGTCAGAAGAGTGCGGCACGATCTGCCCGCGATGGCCGATCGCGTCACCAGCCAGATGTTCGCCGAGGTGCCGTTCTACCGAACCGGTGGGGCGGGTGAGCACGCGGAGGTTCGGGCGCGTTTGCTGCTCAATCTCGAGGCAGCCCTCGCGGCGTTGCTCGGCGCCAGGCACGCCCCGCAGGCGCCCGCGGAGACCGGGCGCTTACGGGCCAGACAGAATGCGCCGCTCGCCGACGTGCTGTGCGCTTATCGGCTCGGTTACCTGGCGATGTCGACGGCGCTCGTGGATGCCGGTGCGCAGACCCCGGTCGTGCCCGCCGCGGTCATCATCGAACTCATGCAGTCGGTGTTCCGCAATCACAGCCTCGACGCCGACGCGATGGTCGACGCCTACCGTGAGGAGGCGGATTACCTGCTGTCGCAGCGCGAGCGGGAGCGCGCCGCACTCGTCGACGTACTCCTGTCGGACGATCCGGGGTCGGCGATGCTGATCGATGTGGCACGCGCGCTGCGTCTTCCGATGGACGGGTCGTTCCTCGTTATCGCCACCGCGAGCGACCGTGGCCAGGATCCGATGCCGCGGCTCGGGTCGGCGCTGGCAGCGATCGACGTGACGATGGTCTGGCGCGTCCGTTACGACACCGCCGTCGGCGTGCTCTCGATGCACCACCCCGCCCGCGCCGACCTGGCGATCAGCGTGCTGCGCCGACATGCGAGCGGTCCGGTCGGCATCAGCCCCGCCTTCGGGTCGCTGCGGCAGACCGCCTGGGCACTCGACCTGGCCGAACTGGTGCGTGACGGTCTGCACGGCAGCCAGACCGTCGAACAATTCGAGAACACCCCGTTGAACATGCTCGTCGCCGGTGGCCGCGACGTCACGCGCGAGACTGCGCGCACCGTTCTCGGCGGGTTGCTCGACGCACCCGACGAGACACAGCAGATGTTGCTGGGCACCCTGCAGATGTGGGTCACGTCGGCAGGTTCGGCGGATCGCACCGCCGAACGACTGCACTGCCACCCCAACACCGTGCGCAAAAGGTTGCGCCGACTCGAGGAACTCACCGGCCGCAATCTGAGCGAGCCGGGTGGAATCGCGGAGCTCGTCACCGCAAGCCACGCCTGGGCGCAACTCCGGCACTGAACATTCACGGCGTAAATGGCGATGTTCGACTGAACCGGATAGAGATGATGGCTGATAGCCCGATGGGGAACATGATGTACGCGACATTTTCTGATATCGCGGAAAGTATTCGCAGACTTCCCGAGGAGAAGAATATATCTGCCGCGTGTTTCAACGAACTCCGTGAGCTGTACATCGATAACGGCTGGCGGCGGATATACGAGTACGACGGCCCCGATGCCGGGATAGATTACGTTCGCGTTCACCTGAAAAAGGGTGGCAGTGTGCTGCGGTTTCGCTGGGACCACTATGACCAGGGCAGCGTGGCCGGTCCTCGGAGGTACATCGAGGAAATCGCCCGCTACGTTCGCGAGAACTGTGGTCAGTAGGGAGATACGAGCGACGTGGCCGAGGGCGGTTGCCGCAGCACCTCGCACACCGATGTCGTGGCTGGCAAGGAGCGGCACTGCCTGTGCGGTAACCCAGCTTCCGTCGTGGTCGTGCAGCGCCAAAACTCAAGATCGCTTCGACTACCACCGCCGTCCGGCGAACCGAGCAGGGCGACAGCATGTTGCCGATCTATGGGTTCGAGACTTTGGTACAGATTCAATGCAGCCGGCCTGTCCTGTTGCATCGTTCATGTTGATGAAATCCCGTGGCAGGATGCTGGTTTCAGGAGAAATCTGCGCTTCCGGTTGCCCCGGACCGACGGCAAGCTCCGGTAAGGGCAACGATAGTCCCTCGGGTGTGGCTCGTTCGTGTCGGTGGGTGCGGTTAGGGTCGGTGGCGTGTCTGTGAATGTCGGTGTCTTCGTGGAGATCTCCGGGTTGCGTGACGATCGGGAGCAGGTGGGGATGACCGCGCTGTTGACCGAGGTCGTGCGGGCGGAGGGGATGGAATTTGAGGTGTTCGTGAGTATGCGGGGTGAGGGGTCGGATCTGGCCGTGCGCGCCGATTCCGGCGAGCACAAGGTGATCTTCAGCGGGTTCTTTCGCTGGCAGCCGGCCTTCGAGGAGCGGCTGACGGCGCGGGCTACGCAGTTGGTCCCGCACGCTCAGGTGCGGTTCGGTTGGGAGTACGAAGATGAGTTCTGATCCACGTCCGAACGAAGACCGGCTCCCAGATCCGGTGCCGGTCGTACATCGCAATCTCGATGTGCGCGTGGGCGGATGGGAGCTGACGACGGTGACCCGCGAGCACCTCGAATACTGGGTGGGCTGTATCCCCGCGCAACAAGGGAACACCTTCATGGTGGTCTCGCGCCAGGATCAGCCCGGATTCATCCAGACCTACCGCAACGGTCCCAACAACTACGACCTCGAATTGTCCACCGTCCCACCGGAGATCAGCCGCACCGTCGTCCGCGACGAGGCACAGATCGTGGAAGTCCTGTGGGCCTGGCTGGAAGGCGATCTCGCGACGGTTGCCGCACTGGACTGGGAGCTCGCCGATCAACTGTGACCGGCACTGTCCGATAGCTGGATAGTGTGGGCGCATGACTACGGTGGGGGAGCTTCAGCGGCAGGCGCGACGACGTCCACCACCGTCTGGGTGGTGGACGTCGACGATGTGCGTGCTGTGCGTCGTGACGTGGTTCGCCGCCGTGATACTTGTGATCACGGCGGCTGTCAGTCCGAATCTGATGGCCGCGCTTTTGGCGATGGTGACAATCCTTGCGGCGGGGATAGCTTGGCTGTTCTCGGCGTTGTTCGGCGCGATCAAGTACCAGGCGTTCGTGGTGTCGTCGATCCTGCCGGTGATCGTCGGGCTGACGTTCGTGGCGGGTGAGCAGCGACTGCCGGAACGGGCGGCGTGGAGACTGTCGGAGGGGGCGCTGACAGACGCGGCACAGGAGTGCGTCAAGCACAGCCAGTCGCAGTGGATCGGCGTGTACTACGTCGAGTCGATGGGCCGAAGTCGTGACGGCGCCTGCTTGTTCCAAATCGGCGACGGCGTCGGGTCGAATGGATTCGCCTCCTTCGCGCCAGGCACGGTGGTACCCGAGCGAAACCGATCCGAGGGTGCGACTTACTACATCCCGTTCGATCTCCCGTCCGACGGGACCTGGCACAGGTACGACTACAACTACTTCTGACGCGGTGGGTCGGTGCTCATCCCGGAGGGTTCCGGGGTGAGGAGGGATTCGGTGGTGGCGGTGTAGAGCCACTGCTGGTATTTGTCCCAATCCCAACCGCGGCGGTTGATCAGTCGATCGGCGAGTTCGGGGGCGGTGAGGGCCCACAGAATGTCGGCGGCGTCGGCGGGAGTGAGGCCGGAGCGCAGGCCGAAGCGGCTGTGGAGGTGGTTGGCGAGGTGGTTGGCGCCGAACGCGCGTTCGTTCTCGGTGGTGTCGGTGAAGGCGCGTAGGTCGGGGTCGCCGGTCGCGGCCTGAGCCAGTGCCATCGAGACCAAGGGGAGCACGCGATGGGCGATGGTGCGGCCGATGGCGGTGTAGTGGGCGAGGCATTCGGTGGCGGTCTCGGCGGCGTGCATCGCCCGGAACTCGGGGCGGTCGATCATGGGGACGGGTTCGTCGTCGCCTGCGAGCATCGTGTCGTACACGGTCTTGAGCAGGGCGGGTTTGTTGCCGACGGTGTTGTAGATCGTCTGCACGCTGACCTGGGCGGATCGCGAGATGGCCGAGACCGTGGTGCCGAGGTAGCCGTGTTCCAGGAACAGCTCGCGGGCGGCGTCGATGATGCGAGTGCGGGTGAGGGCGGTCTGCTGGGTGCGCAGGGCCGTCGAGTATCGACGCTTTTCGGTCACCAGATCTCCTGAACCATTTTGGATGGAGCGCCGTTCTAACTAATAGAACTTCATTCATTCTAATCCTGGAAGGCGACCAACATGGCGCGTGAGTACGGCGACATCGCAGACCTGGCGGTGCGGTCGATGCAGATCATGGCGACCGGCGAACCGTCTGATTTCGAGAAGCTGATCCACCCGGAGGCGGTCAACAGGGAAGGGGCGACGGAGCCGCCGGCGTGCCGAGGGCTCGGACCGGACGCGTTCTACGCCACCGCGTTGTGGTTGCGGCAAGCGTTCGCGGACCTCGCCTGGGACGTGCACACGGTCGTGACCGAGGGCGACACCGTCGTCGCGCATACCACGATGTCGGGCCGCCAGATCGGGCCGTTCGTCGCCTATGACGCGGAAGGTGCTGTCGCGCAGGCATTCCCCGCCACCGGCAATCGGTTCGCGATCACCCAGACGCACTGGATCCGGGTGGTCGACGGCATGGTCGTCGAGCACTGGGCCAACCGGGACGATCTCGGGATGTCGGTCCAGCTGGGCTGGAATCCGCCGACGCCTCGCTACCTGCTGCGGATGCGCCGCGCGACCAAGCAGGCCCGGCGAGCGGAGGCTGCGGGATAGGTCACGCGCACTTGACCTGGCGAAATCCCCTGGGAACCGCAAAGTTCCAGGGGATCACGCGGTGCTAGGTGTTGCATGAGGGGTCGTGTGCGGTGAAAAGTCGAGACAGCGACGATTTCATCGCTTGCTTGCCTGTGGGGCTCAATGTAGCGAGGAACTCCTCCTGAACCTGCTCCAGTTCGGCGAAAGCGTCTGTCAGGGTTTGCAATCCGAGATCGGTGGGGACCACAACCTGTCGGCGCCGGTCGTCTCCGCGTTCGCGCACGGCCATGCCGAGTCGTTCCAATCGGTCGATCACGCCGACCATGGTGGTGCGGTCCAGACCTGTTGCCCGGGACAACTCCTGTTGGGAGTGGGCGCCGGTGCCGGCATAGGCGAGCGTGCGAAAGTCTTTGCCGCGCAGGCCATGGCGGTCCAGCGACTGTTCCACAGCATCGCGGGCGGCGTCGCCGACCCGGAACAACAGGAAGATCGGCGCCTGGGTGATCCGCTCTACTGGATTCGACTCTCGCATGGAGTCATTGTAGTCACGTACACTGATCGTCAGTACCGCTGATGATTGGAGTCTGCAATGTCTACCGATAGAGCCGTCAAGACAGCCCTCGTCGTGCTCGGTGTGATCACGATGACGCCGGTGCTCGCCCTGGTGAGCCCGGCTGCCCTCGAGTACTACGGGCTGACCCAGCTGAGCCCGATGGAAACCGCCTTGTTGCGACACCGTGGCGTGATGCAGGCCGTGCTGGGTGCCGCGCTGGTGTGGGCGGCGTTCGTGCCGGCGGTCCAGGTGCCGGTCGCGGTGGCCGCGATCGCCACCAAGACGGCGAATCTTGTTCTGACCCTGTCGGATCCGGTTACCCGACCGGATGCACCGCTGTTCAGCACGGTATTCGACACCCTGGCCGTGCTGTTGCTGATCGGTCTCGTCGCACTCCGCCTCCGGCCTGCTCCGAGTCGTGCGGTCGCCTGACAGGCGCCCCTGGCGTGGTCCGGGAAGGAGTTGGTCGCGAGGTACCGTTGGTCGGTGAACCCAGCTGACATGCGACTCCTCAAAGACGGTGACCTCGAGACCCGCGAGGAGAACCTGCGGCAACTGCTCGCGCAGGCCGAGGACGGCGACACGGCTGCCAAGGAAACATTGCGCACGCTCGTGCGCGACTATCCCGACTACCACCGGTCGCTCTACAGCCGTGCGATGAACCGGGCGGAGGTTTTCGGCGACGACACCCTGCGCGAACCGCTGCTCGCGTCACTCGCCGACACCCGCTACAACTGCCAGGCCTGGGCCGCGATGGGCTGCGCTGCCCTCGGCGTCCGCGACGCGGTCCCCGGCCTGGTCGCGATGCTCGACCACCCGCAGGACATCGCACGCGACCAGGCGGTAATCGCCCTCGGCGCCCTCGGCGACGAATCGGTCGTCCCGTCGCTGGCGCCCCTGCTGCAGGACTCGGTCAGCGGAATGCGCGAACGCGCCGCCGAAGCCCTCGGCATGATCGGCGGCGACGCGGCCCTGGCCGCCCTCTGGGACGAATTCGACAACCGCCGCTACTACCGCATCGGCTACATCGCCAGCGCACTGTCCGAGTTCGCCCCCGCCATCATCCCGAGGCTGATCGAGGCCGCCTCGAGCGACGACCCGGACAAGCGCTACTGGGCCGCCGTTGCACTCGGATCGACCGGCGACGACCGCGCCGTCCCGACCCTGGAACGGTTGATGGCCAACGACCGCGGATCGACCGTCTTCGACGGCATGGTGAGCGTCGCCGCGAAGAAGGGCCTGCGCACCCTCCGCCGAATCCAAGCCGCGATCGCCGCCCGCGAATCCTGAACGTTCTGCTCCGGTACAGCAGTGGCGACTCGCGGTCCTGGTAGTCGAAACCACGAGATGCTCTCGTACGGTGGTGCCATGGGCGAACGCATGGTGGTTGTCGGCGCGGATGCGACGGGGATGGCGGCGGCGTCGCAGGCTCGTCGGCTGCGGGGTGTCGAGGAGTTCGAGATCGTGGTGTTCGAGAAGGGGAATGATGCGTCGTATTCCGCGTGCGGGATTCCGTATTGGGTTGCTGGGGATGTGGCGGGGGCCGATGATCTGATTGCGCGTTCGGTGGCTGAGCATCGGGCTCGTGACATTGATCTGCGGATGCGGACCGAGGTGGTCGAGATCGACACGGGGCGCAAGCGGGTGCGTTCGCGTGATCTCGACAGTGGCGCCGAGGTTTGGACGAGTTACGACAAGCTCGTGATCGCTACGGGGGCGACGCCGGTCCGTCCGCCATTGCCCGGGATCGATGCCGAGGGCGTTTACGGGGTGCAGACTCTCGATGACGGACAGGCGCTCATCGAGGCATTGGAGTCGGCGACCGGGCGGGAAGTTGTCGTGGTCGGCGCGGGGTATATCGGTGTCGAAATGGCGGAAGCGTTGGTGCGTCGGGGGTTCGATGTCACCATGATCACTCGGGCCGCCGAGCCCATGGCGACCCTTGACCCCGATATGGGGGCGCTGGTGCGAGAAGCCATGGTGGGGATGGGAATTCGGGTCGTTCGCGATACCGAGGTGACCGGAATGCGGACCGGTGAGGACGGGCGCGTGTGCGCGGTGACGACCGCCGACGGCGAGTATCCGGCGGCTGTTGTCGTGCTGGGGATCGGCGTGCGACCGGCCACCGATCTCGCCCGTGACGCCGGACTACCGCTGGGTGAGAGCGGTGGTCTGCTCACCGATCTCGCGCAGCGGGTGCGCGGGTATGACGACGTCTGGGCCGGTGGTGACTGTGTGGAAGTGTTCGATCTGGTGTCGAATACGCTTCGCTACATTCCGTTGGGCACCCATGCCAACAAGCACGGGCAGGTGATCGGCTCGGGTGTCGGCGGTGGTTACGCCACGTTCCCCGGTGTGGTCGGGACGGCGATGAGCAAGGTGTGTGATCTCGAGGTGGCGCGAACAGGTCTGGGCGAGAAGGACGCTCGCCTAGCCGGTCTTCAATTCCACTGTGTCACTATCGAATCCACCGGCCGTGCGGGGTATTTCCCCGGCGCGGAACCCATGACGGTGAAGATGCTGGCCGAACGCCGCACCGGCCGACTGCTCGGCGTGCAGATCGTCGGACGCGACGGCGCCGCCAAGCGTATCGACATCGCCGCAGTGGCACTCACGGCCCGAATGACGGTGGAGCAGGTGACCGCCCTCGACCTCGGCTACGCCCCACCGTTCTCCCCGGTCTGGGATCCCATCCTGGTCGCCGCCCGCGCCGCCGTCCGCGCGGTGGCATCAGCACATTCGGGCGGTGCAGCGTGAGTGTTGGAAGGGCCGCACGAGACAGGGCCGCGCGCGAGGCTAGAAAACGATTGCAAGACCCTGTGGTTGTAGCGGCTCGAAATCAGCGGATCAACCGGTTGAATACTGAATCACGTGATCTTCTCGAGCGTCTCGCCGATCGGTTGCCCCCCGATCTTCTCCAGACGTATCGGACGTACAGCGATGTAGGGGAGTGGGCTTTGCTTGTCGACGATCTGTGCGCAACCCTCGTCAAAGGTCAGGTCCCTGTCACCGAGGCAGAACGGGGTGAGTTGGCCAACGTACTCGGCCAATTCACCCTGCCGACAGATTGCTGGAACTACATCAACAACCGGGAATCCGTTCTGTCGCAGTTAAATCTTGTGTCGGCATAGGTGCCGAACTGGTCATCCGTGGTCAAGCGCGCACCGAGTTCTTCACCAGAAACGCGGAGTCAGATTCCAGGATTCGAGCTCGGCGGTCAGCAGTTCGCGGAGGGTGGTGCGGGTGGGGAAGTGGTCGGGGTCGGCGGCGGTTACGGCGAGGGTGATGGTGTGGCCGTCGGTGGAGAAGGAGAGGTTTACGCCTACTTCTACCTGGCGGAACATGGTGGTGTCGTTGGTGCAGACGACGGGGCGCATGAGGACTGCGGAGGCGTGGTGGTTTGCGAAAGCTGCTACGCCGCTGGCGGTTTCGCCGAGGTTGGTGCACAGGCATTCGGGGGCTTTGGCGGTGCGGGCGAAGTGGCGTAGGACGAAGCGGGGCAGGATCATTTGTAGCGGTTGGAGGTGTTGTAGGGCGGGGGTGGTGGCTGGGTCGCGGTAGGCGGTGGCGGCGCGTTTCACGGCGGTGCGGATGGTGGGGAGGTCGATGGGGGTGCCGGTGCGGTAGGGGACCGAGATGGGGAGGCCGGTGGTGGCGTTGGCGCGGGGGTCGTCGGGGGTGCGCATCGAGTGGGGGATGTCGACGCGGATTTCGGCGGTGTCGCCGACGCGCCCGCTGCGGCCGAGTAGGCCTGCGCCCAGGGCGATCAGGAGGCCGTTTGTGGTGCCGGATTGCTTGGCGGCGGCGGTGTTCCATTCGGTGAGATCGAGCTGGACCACCAGGTCCGATGGTGACCACTGAGAAGGGAGTCGGAGTTCGGGGAGAGGAGGACGGGGGTTGCGGTCGGGCTCGGTGACGTCGCGGGTGGCTATCGCCGCCCGGATTCCTTTCGCGACGGCGCTGAGCTGTCGGCCAGCGTCGATGATGTTCGCACCCAACGGGTTCCGTGGTCGCGTCCCGACGAGGCTGCCCGAACCCGTGGCGAAGTCAGGACTCTCGTCGAGCCGAGCGAGCGCGTCGCCTACGGCGTACAACACCGCGCCGCCATCGGATGCCACATGCGAGGTCACCAGCGATACCAGTGTCCCGCCCGCAGCGGTCGGTGCCGCGGACAGCCGCCACACCCGACCGGTCTCTGGATCGAAGTCGACCCGGCTCTGTGCGAAATACCAGTCCAGTACCTCGTCGTCAGCGACCGGCTCCGTATCCCAGCCCAGGGGAAGCGATTCCGTCGCGGGCAGCCAGTAGGGGCGGGCGAACGGTACCCGGGTGGGTTGGACTCGGCGGGCCAGGAATCCCTGGGCCAACTGCGCGTGGAAGCGGGCGAGCAAATCACGGGGCAGGGGTTCGTCGAATCGCCAGGCGAGCTGGTTGACCAGCGCGTTGCCGTAGAGGCTGTGGAGCTTCAGGAACAGGTCGTCGTCGGCGGTGAGCCGGTTGACGGCGGCGGGCATGGTGGCGGGGGCGGTGAGTGTCATCGGAAACTCCTCAGCGGGCACGCAGGGTGCGGACGGTCAGGGGTGCGAAGACGGCGGCGATCACCAGCGAGGCGACCACCGACCACAGGGCGTCGGTGCCGATGACACCGTCCTCGGCGAGCCCGCGCACCGCGGACACGAGGTAGGACACCGGGTTGTAATCGGAGACGTAGCGCAGCCAGGTCGGCATCGCCGATTCGGGCACCAGCGCGTTGGACGCGAAGCTCAGGAAGGTGAGCACCAGCATCGACATGCCTTGCACGGCAGCGGGTCTCGACACCGTGACGCCGATGAACGCGAACAGCCAGCTGATCGCCGTGGTGGCCAGCACGACCAGTACCGCACCGGCGACGAACCCGACCGGATGATCGGGCCGATAACCCATCGAGAACCCGACGATCACCACCGTGGTCGCGGCGATCACGTACCGGGTGGCCCCGGCCAGCAGCGCCCCGGCGACCGGCGCCGACCGGGCGATCGGCATGGCGACGAACCGATCGAACACCCCGGACCGGATGTCCTCCGACAGTTGGACACCGGTCGCGACCGACGAGGTGAGCACGATCTGAACCAGCACGCCCGGAATGAGAATCGGCAGATACGCCTCGGTACTGCCTGCGATAGCGGTGCCGAAGATGCTGCCGAACAGCAGCGGCCCGACGATGGGCAGCAACAGTGCGTCGTAGAGCAACTGCGGGCTGTGCCGGAAGGTGAGCAGACCCCGCCACGCCATCATCAGCGATTGGAACAGCGAGGCGCGCAGGCTCACGTGGGTGATGCGGGGGCGGCGGTCGATCGTCGCGGCGGGACGCTCGACGGCGGTCTCGGCAAGGGTGACGGTCATGATGGCCTCGGTCTTTCGGATCAGGCGGCGACGCGGTCGGTGCCGGTCAGAGCGAGGAACACGGCGTTGAGGTCGGGGCGGTCGACGGCGAAACCGCGCAGCCCGATCCCCGCGGCGCGGCAGGCGGCGACGATGTCGGCGGCGGTGCCGGCATCGGTCAGCGCGACGGTGAGCGTGCCCGCCGTCGATCCCTCGGGGACCTCGCCGGTGAGTTCGGCGACGATGGACTCGGCATGGGCGGATTGGGTGGCATCGGCCAGGTCGAGGCGCAGCACCTGGTCACCGATGGAGGCCTTCAGCTCCGCGGCGGTGCCCTCGGCGACGATGGCGCCGCGGTCGATCACGGCGATCCGGTCGGCGAGTGCGTCGGCTTCCTCGAGGTACTGGGTGGTGAGCAGGACGGTCGCGCCACGGGCGACGAGCTTGCGGATGATGCCCCACATCTTGTCGCGGGTGTGCGGGTCGAGGCCGGTGGTCGGCTCGTCGAGGAAGATCAGCGGGGGGTCGGTGATCAGGGTCGCCGCCAGATCCAGGCGTCGTCGCATGCCGCCGGAGAACTGGTTCACCGGCCGGTCGGTGACCTTGGACAGTTCGAAATCTTCGAGGAGTTCGGTGCTGCGGCGGGCGGCGTCGCGGCGGGAGAGGCCGAGTAGGCGGCCGAACAGGCGCAAATTCTCACCGGCGGTGAGGGTTTCGTCGACCGAGGCGTATTGGCCGGTGAGGCCGATCATCGAGCGCACGGCGGTGGCATCGCGCGCGATGTCGTAGCCGAAGATCTCGGCGGTGCCGCGATCGGGACGGACGAGGGTCGCGAGCATGCGGACGGTGGTTGTTTTGCCTGCGCCGTTGGGGCCGAGCAGGGCGAAGACGGTTCCGGCCTCGATGGTGAGGTCGACGCTGCCGACGGCGGTGAAGTCGCCGTAGGACTTGCCGAGACCGGTTGTGCGGATGGCGATTTCGGTGCTCATAGCTGCCTCCCGGCGGTCTGGAACTCTGCGGTGTCGACGAGGGCTTCGATGGCATCGACGGCGCGTTCGACACCGTCGGTGGCGACGTTGGTGGCGTAGGTTGCCGCGCGCAGGACCACGTCGGGTTGCGCGACCTGATCGAGCAGCGCGTCGAGGCGCGCGCCCGTCAACCGTTCGGCCGGAATCGTGGCTGCCAGCCCGAGTCGTTGCAACGCCTGGCCCCAGTACGGCTGATCGGCCTGGACCGAGCAGATCACCTGTGGCACACCGGCTCTCAGTGCGGCGGCGGTTGTACCCGCACCGCCGTGGTGCACTGCCGCGACACAACGAGGCAGCACCCGGGCGTGATCGACCTGGCCGACAATCGCGACGGCAGTGTCGAATTCCGGGTCGATCGTCGCCCAGCCCGACGCGAGGAGCAGCCGACGACCTCGCCGCGCGCAGGCCTCGCGCAACATCGCGACGAATGCGGCCGGGTCGCCGACATCCATGGAACCGAACCCGACATAGATGGGTGCGGTTCCCGTGTCGAGCCAGGATTCGAGGGGCGTCGCAGACGGTTGCGGAGGAGTAGCGGACCTAGCGAGGGAGTCCGAAGCCCCTGTCGTACTGGGGGAATCGATGGAGTCGGGGAACAGGGCCGCGCCGTGATCTCGAGTGCCAGCCGATGTGACGGCTGGTTCGTAGCTAGCGGAACGTGGTGCGCCGGTGAGGAATCCGTCCACGTCGGTCAGAAATCCCGTGAACGGTCCCGGCACCTCGCGTCGCACACCGGGGAACAGTCGCGGGTCATAGGCCTGGATTCGCGTAGTCGCCGCATCCGGCGCGGTACCGGATCGGGTCATCGATGACGCGGTCACGGCGCGAGTGGGCTGATGTCCGGTCGGTAGAACGGGCGCCAACGCGGCCGCGCGCGCTCGGGCCAACACCGACCAACCCCATCGGTGCACGAACCCGGGCAGTCGGTCTGCCCAACGCATCGGTACGACCGGGACCGCACTGTTCGGCTGGATCGGGAAGAAATGCACCGCCGCGAACGGCAGCCCGTGCGCCCGCGCCACCGACTCGGCTACTTCCTCGCCCGCCATCCCCGCGACCACCAGATCGTGTCCGGGTGCCAGCACGCGCAGGTCCTCGAGCTGCTCGGGCACGCCGCGTCGCTGCAGCTCGAACAGTGCCCGCAGCCGGGCACGCGGATCGCGGCTGGCGAACCGGTGGTCGGTGCGCTGCGCCTCGAGGAGGTCGCCGGTATCGAGGCCGAATGGCACCGCCCCGACCCCGTGGTCTCGGGCGAAGGCGACGAGGTTGGGCGCGAGCGCCAATGTCACGTCGTGGCCGCGCTCGCGCAGCGCACGAGCCAGCAGGATGCCGGGTTGGGCGTCGCCGCGGCTGCCGGTGAAGGCCAACAGTGCGCGCATCCGCTCACCCCGCCTGCACGGCAACGCGCAGAGTGTCCGTTCGCAGTGCGCGTGCGTCGGCAGGCGTTTCCGTGGTGACGGACGGCTGCGGTTCGGTCGCCGCGGGTACCTCGTGACCTTCGTCGGGAGTCGGAACCGCGGCCGTGATCGACGACAGCGCGTGACCGAAAGCGGTCAGGAACTCGTCCATCACCTCGGCGGGGAACCCCGCGGGATATCGGGTCGACACATACAGACCGTCGGCCGCCCGCACGACCCACAGGAACACTTCGTCGGGCGAGTACGACTCCGCACGCAACGTCCGTCCGCGCAGGTCGGCGACCAATTCATAGCCGGGCAGCACGCGAATGTCGAGGAAGGAGATGCCGAACCGCGGCGTCTCGGCGACCCCGAGCAGCTCGAGTACGCGCGACCAGGACGCATCGTTGGCGGTGCGCGAACGACGCAGTGCGGCGCGCGCCTGATCCATGGCGTCGGTGATGCCGAGGCCGGGCGTCACGGCGATGTCGACCGGGACCACATTGACGAACCAGCCCATCGACTCCATCCACCGCAGGTCAGGACGGGTCGCGATGGGCATCACGGTCCGCATCCGGTCAGCGCCGAACTGCTGCCGATTCGCGACGGCCAACGCCGCGAACACAGCCACCGACATCCGGTGCCGGACCTGGTCGAGAGTCGCTTCGACCTGCTCGAGTTCGGCCAGATCGAGCAGCCGCCGCGACACACTTGGCTGGGGCAGTTCCGCGTTCGCGGGCCGCTGAGCGTGCGAGGCGAACCGTGGCATCGCACCGTCGGCGAGGAATTCGCGCCAGGTCGCGACCGCGGGGGAATCCAGGGCCAGGTCGGCCGCGCTCGCGCGTTCCAGCACAGCGAAGTCGGCCGCGCTGCCGAAAGTGACCGACTCGCGCGACGGCTCACCGGCGGTGACCTCGCGGTAGAGCGTGCGCAGTTCGAGGATCAGAATCGCTTGTGAATAGGCATCCATCACGGAGTGATCGGCGGCGACGAGCACCGTGAAATCGCCGGTGTCGGGATGCTCGACCGTGGCCGTGAGGCAGTGCGGCCACACCAGTGGCGACAAGCGCTCTTCGAGTGTGCCGCACAGGAACTCGTTGATCCGGGTGCCATCGGTGAGTCCGGCCACGGGCTGTTCGGTGATGTCGACGGCGGTGGGTGCGGCGACCAGCCTGCGCGGTTCGCCCGCGGACGCGGTGGTCACCGTGGTGCGCAGCCCCTCGTGCCTGGCGTGCCAGCGCCGCAGCGTCTCGCGCCAGCTGGAGCCGTCGAGTGGGGCATCCATCTCGAAGACGGTGCCGATCCAGCGTCCACGCCCCGGCCTCGGATCAGCGGGATCCACGCTCGCGCAATAGCCGACATGCACGCTGGTCAGCGGGCGATCGTCGGGCTGCCAGGTGTCGGCGGCGAGTTCGGGCTTCCACATCGACAAAGCGCCCGAACGGATATCGAATTCGGACAGGTGGGTGTATTCCATGATCGGGTTCACCTCGTGACGAATACATGCCGAAGCGGCGGGCGGATGAGATCGAAGGAGAACACCGCACTGTGCTTACTTTGATCTTCTACGGGGTTGATCGTATATGTGAATCCGCTGAGAGCATTACGGTGACGGGCGTCACTATCGTGTTGAACAAAACTTCACAGCCTGCGGGTTTGCGCTGAATAGTCATGGATTGTCTTGTCCTGCAGTAAGGTTCGGAAGGGCGTGATCGGGTACGTGATTGTCTGTCGACATTTTGTTCATGTCAGATGGAATGGCATCTGTCGGCACCGTCACACCGCTGATGGGCGGTCGTCCAAGTGCGTTTCCCCGGCGTTCATCTGACGCAATTCATATACGCCATTCGCAATATGAGAACGTGCGTATCCGGGAAATTCGGTCGGTGATATCCGCCGACGCACCGTCCGGTGGTGGGGCGGGGTCGTCGCCGCGAACCAATCGTGGCCACCGTCATCTGTCCGTTATCACAACGTTGCTCACTCGATGCCGGTTGCTATGGTGGAGGCGCGAAGTGTTCGTTCGAATGTGAAGGAAGACAATGGGAAGCACTGCCCTCGACGTCATGGCGTTGGTCCTCAACCGCGTCACCGAGTTCTGGAACTGGATGGCGACCGGGTCGTCGGGATTCCCGCCGCTGTGACCGGCTGACACCACGTCGTGTCCGTGAAACCCCTGAGGGCCGTTGGCTTTCGGGGGTTTCGGCGTTCCTCGGGGCGCGTGTGGCGATTCGTGTCGTACCCCGGCGTTACCGTTGTCGCACAACCCGAGTCGAGGGAGGGTGGCGATGACCGAGAGTGTGCGAGAGCGTGCGCA
The DNA here is from genome assembly GCF_042749305.1 of Nocardia sp. NPDC058705. Classification (NCBI taxonomy): domain Bacteria; kingdom Bacillati; phylum Actinomycetota; class Actinomycetes; order Mycobacteriales; family Nocardiaceae; genus Nocardia; species Nocardia sp. NPDC058705. The sequence continues at coordinate 148,315 of NZ_JBHYRN010000007.1, forward strand.
GCGCCCGGAAGATCTGAGCCGACTGGTGGTCGAGCGGTTGAATGCCGGGGACGTGGACGGGCTGGTCGAGCTGTACGAGTCCGACGCGGTACTCGCGCTGCCCGACGGGGTCGTCGCGACGGGGGTCGACGAGATACGGGCCGCGTACACACGCCTGATCGCCGTTCGACCGGTGTTCCAACCCGGTCATCAGGCCCCGGCCTTACTCGCGGGCGATCTGGCCCTGACATCGTCGCGGCTGCCCGGCGGCACCGGTGCGACCGTGGAGGTGGCGCGCAGGCAACCCGACGGGAGCTGGCGCTGGATCCTCGATCAACCGAACGCGCCCTGGGTCGTCAGCGAACCGGCGGACCGGTCGAACGTGCCAGAGTGATCAGTTGGTGTTCAGGCCGGTGGCGAGCACGACGACGACCTTGTCGTCGGTCACCTCGCTGACCCGCACGTCCATGCCGTTGCTGGCCTGCGACTGACCCACCGGCACGGTGACCTGCTGGCCGCCGATGCTGAGGGTGACCATGTCACCGTTCACGGCGACGAGCTCCGCCTCGATCCCGAGCACCGAGGCCTTGGCGCTCACACCTCGGTCGAAGGTGACGGTGCAGCCGGTGACGGTGCATTCGGAGGTGGTGCCGGGTCCGGTCATGGTGCACGCGGAAACAGCGAAGGGAAGCAGGATGGCGAACGCGGAAAGCGTGATCAGCCGTCGAACAGGCATGGCGTCAGTGTAGTGCGTCGAAGACACAACGGAACGGTCTCACCAGGTTGCTCGCCGATTACAGCGGGAATACCGTCGCTAGGAGGTAACTGGCATCGCAAGCGTCGGTGCCGATCGTGTCGGGTGGACGGTCGGCCTGCCGGATTAACCGGCGGGTAGGCCGAGATCGGGAGGTGGCGCACCATGATCGCGAGCGAAATGACCGTTGCCAGCCGCTGGTGGTGGCGTCCGGGGTGGACGCCGGGTCGTTCGTTCTACGACTGGCAGGTCGTGCCGACCCAACCGGTCGCCGACAAACTGGTCGAGATCTTCGCGCCGACCCTGTCGAGCCTGCCGGGATTCGAGCAGGTCGACGCGGGGCGACTGCGGATCGGGGTGCAGGGGATCGGGTTCGTCGACGGGGTGAAGGGCGTGCATCTGGCCGCGTTGGTCGCCGGTGCGCGGGAGTTGCTCGCCGGGCACGCGCCGTTCCAGATCACGTTCGGGCCGCCGGTGGTCGCCCAGGATTCGGTGCGGTTGCCGATCGCGCTGCCGGAGGAATTGCTGCGGGTGCGCGAGGATCTGACCAGCGCGCTGACCGAGGTGTGGATTCGCGAGCGGATCCCCGACTTCGGTGAGCCACTGCACCCGTACCTGACGCTGGCATATGCCACCCGGCCGACGCCGGTGCGCGACATCAGCGACGCGCTCGAGCAGGACGGGTTCACCGATTTCACCATCGACGACACGGTTTCGGCGGTGTCGCTGGTCGAATTGCAGTGTGAGAACGAGCGATACGACTGGGACGAGGTGAGCGCCGCCGATCTGCTTCGTGTCCCCGATCCGATCGTGGAGCGCAATATCTTCGACGACCTGCCACCCGTTCGGTGCCCGCTCAGGACGTGAGTCTCGGCGGCGGCGTGCCGTGCGGCAGCCGCGGACCCACGGCCACCCGTGCACCCGGAACCCGCCCGTGCCCCCATCCGAGCTTCTCGCGATACCCGCCGATGTGCTCGGTCGGCACGGTCGACTCCGGCGGCAGCGGAGTCACCTCGGGCGCGACATAGAGAGCGTCGGTAGGGCAGTACGCCTCGCACATGAAGCAGGTCTGGCAGTCCGATTGTCTTGCGATGACAGGGATTCCGCTGTCGGTGCGGTCGAAGACGTTGGTGGGGCAGGCCAGCACGCATTTGTCGCAGCCGATGCAGTCCTGCGCGCGCAGCAATTCGATCACGACGCCACCAGTCCCGAATCGCGGGTGCCCGCGGGATCCACCCACGGCTCGTCGAGCCCGCCCGAATACAGGCGATGGTGCTGTGCCGGATCGAGATCGGGGTAGTCCGCGCGCTTGCTCATCCCACGGGTCTCGGTGCGCGCCAACGCGGATCGATACATCAGGCGCCCGACAGCGGTGATGGCCGCGGCTTGTCTGGCCCTGACCCGCTCCTCGCCGGTGCCGCCGCCCAGACCCGCCGATGCGGCATCCCACAGTTCATCGAGCCGGGCCAATGCGGGCCGCAGCCGGGCACCGTCACGTAGATAGTTCTTCTCGAACGGGATGAGTTCGTCCTGCGCGGCGGCGACGACGTGCTCCGCGGTGATCGACTGTGAATCGGTGGGGCGCAACCCGACTCGGCCGATTCCTGACAGCGCTGTGCTGGATCGACCGACAGCGACGGCGTGCTCGGCCGCGCCCGACCCGGCCCAACTGCCCGAAGACATCGCCCAGGCGGCGTTGTGACTACCACCGCCGGTGAAGCCGCCGCAGATCCGCTCACGAGTGGCCGCGTCGCCTGCGACATAGAGTCCGGGGACCGTGGTGGCGCAATCGTCGTCGACGACATCGATGCCGCCCGTGCCGCGCACCGTGCCCTCGGCGAGCAGATCGATCTCGAAACGTTCGGTGAACGGGTCGACCCCGCGACGATCGAACTGCAGGAAGAAGTTCGGCTGACCGAGACGCATCTGCGCCTGCACGGTCGCGTCCGCGCGATCCAGCTGTGCGAACACCTTCTCCTGCAACAGTGTTCGCGCGATCACCGAACGGCCCTTCGTCGATCCCGCCTCTTCGAGTACGCGGCCGTCCTCGCCGAAGAAGGTGGCATAACCGTAGTAGGCGGTCTTGGTGATCGTGGCGCCCTTGGGGACGATGGCGTAGGCGTTGGAGAACTCCATGCCGGAGAACCGCGCGCCCGCCTCGGCGGCCATCAGCGCGCCGTCGCCGGTGTCGACGTTGGTGCCCAGTGCCTGGGACAGGAACGCGCAGCCGCCGGTCGCGAGCACGACCGCGCCCGCGGTGATCCGGTAGTCGCGGTCGAGCTGACGTTGATAGCCCGCCGCGCCACGCACCGCACCCGTGTCGTCGACGAGCAGTTCCAACGCCGGGGAGTGATCATGGATCCGCACACCGAGTCGAGTGAGCCAGGCGCGCATCCGGCGCATGTATTCCGGACCCTGCACGCCGGTGCGCACGGGTTCGCCGGTGGCCGGATCGGTGGGGAACGGGTAGCGGCCTTCGGTGGCGAGGCGGTTCATATTGGCGTAGGTCCGATCGAGGACGCGGTCCATCCAATAGTGGTCGGCGAGATAGCCGCCCAGCGCCTCCCTGCTCGCTTTCGCGTTGGCGCGGGCCGTCGCCTCGGGCGCGACGTACCAGACGCCGGTGCCCGAAGGCGCTGTGGCGCCGCTGGTTCCGCAGTAGCCCTTGTCGACCAGGGTCACCTCGGCGCCTGCTTCGCGGGCATGTATCGCGGCCCAGCAGGCCGCGGGACCGCCGCCGATGATCAGCACGTCGGTCTCGGTGTGCCACGGGTGGGTCAATTGTGCTCCTGTGTGTTCATCGCGCGGCGGGGGTCGGGTGCGGTGCCCGGCACGGATGCGCGGGCACCGCAACGGGGGTCAGGCGCCGGCGAACTTCGCGCCGGCGATCGAGGTGGAGGGTGCGCCGTCGACACCGACGGGGATGTCGCCCTCGAGGGTGGTGCGGTAGAGGACCCGGGTGACGTCGAGGTGGTCGAGGTCGCTCGGGGCGAGGTGGGCGGTGGCGCGGTTGTCCCAGAACGCGATGCTGCCCTTGTCCCAGCGGAAGCGGACGGTGTAGGCGGGCGCGGAGATCTCGTCGAACAGCAACTGCAACAGGGCATCGCTCTGCGGCGGGGTGAGGCCGAGAATCCGGGTGGTGAAGCCGGGATTGACGAACAACACGCGCTCGCCCGTCACCGGATGCACCCGGACCACGGGATGTTCGGTCACCAGCGGCGATGCGGCGATCTTGCGGCCGTAGTCGCTGTCGGCTTCCCACGGTGGAATACGCCCACCGAAACGGTGTTCGGCGCGCAGGCTGTCGAGGAGGGTGCGCAAGGATTCCGGCAGGCCGGCATAGGCGGCGGCCAGGTTGGTCCACTGGGTGTCGCCGCCGGTCTCGGGGGCGATCTCGGCACGCAGGATCGAGGCCGCGGGCGGATTGATCAGCGGGGAGACGTCGGTGTGCCACTTGTTGGTGTAGCTGAACTTCTTGCGCCCGAACCGCTTTTCGTAGAGGCGGCTGTCGACGGCGAGGATCTCCGGGTACTCGGTGGGCGCGTCGTCGTCGTACGGGTGCGACGGGGTGACGGCGCCGAAGCGGCGCGAGAACGCGATCTGTTCGGTGTGACCGATGTGCTGGTCGCGGAAGAACAGCACCTTGTGCCGGTACAGGGCGGCGGTGAGTTCGTCGACCTGGGTGTCGGTGAGTTCTTCGCGCAGATCTACGCCGGACACCTCGGCGCCGATGTGGCCTGCGACCGGGGCGATCGTGAGAGCGGTGACGCTGGGGCTTTCGAGGGTGGTCATGTCGGTGGTCCTTCGAGTGAAAGCGGCGGTGGGGGTGCGAGTTCCGTCGGATCGCGACAGGAACTACTCGCCACCCGCATGAACTCGATATCGAGCCGGCGGGCGCGCATCAGGCACTCACTCGCGAATCCTGGTCGGCGAACTGGCTTTCCACCGGGGCAAGGCCGTAATGGCCACGCAGCGTGGTGGAGTCGTAGTCGGTGCGGAACAGACCGCGCTCCTGCAGGATCGGCACCACCCGGTCGACGAAGGTCTCGAGCCCGCCGGGCAGGTAGGGCGCCATGATGTTGAACCCGTCGGCGGCGCCCGCGTCGAACCAGCTCTGCAGTTCGTCGGCCACCTGTTCGGGTGTGCCGGCGAAGGTCCGGTGGCCTCGGCCGCCGCCCAGTTTGCCGATGAGCTGGCGCACAGTGAGCTCCTCGGTCTCGGCGAGGTCCTTGACCAGGGTGAATCGGCTCTTGCCGCCTTCGATCTCGGTCTCGGCGGGCAGCGGCGGCAGCGGTGCGTCCAGGGCGTGGGCGGTCAGATCGACACCGAGGATCGACGACAGCTGACGCAGTGCGTAGTCGGGCGAGATCAGATCGGTGAACTCCTGCTCGAGCGCTCTCGCCTCCTCGACGCTGTCGGCGATGAACGGCACCAGACCCGGCAGCACCTTCAAGTCGTCCTGTGCGCGACCGTATTTCGCCAATCGGGACTTGAGGTCGCGGTAGAACCGCACGCCCTCGTCGAGGGTGCGCTGCGCGGTGAACACGGCTTCGGCGCGATGCGCGGCGAACTCCTTGCCCGATTCCGAGGACCCGGCCTGCACCAACAGCGGCCGACCCTGCGGACCGCGCGGCGAGTTGAGCGGGCCACGCACCCGGAAGCGCTCACCCGCGTAGTCGAGAGCGTGTACCCGGGTCGGGTCGGCGAAGACGCCGGCCTCGGTGTCGAGCACGATCGCCTCGGACTCCCAGCTGTCCCACAGCGCCACGGCCACGTCGACGAACTCCTCGGCCCGTTCGTAGCGGCGGGCGTGCTCGGGAATCGCGTCGAGCCCGAAGTTGTAGGCCTCGTCGACATTGCCGGAGGTGACGATGTTCCAGCCGGCCCGGCCCGCGCTGATGTGGTCGAGCGAGGCGAACTTGCGGGCCAGGTTGAAGGGCTCGTTGTAGCTGGTGGAGGCGGTGGCGATCAGGCCGATGCGGTCGGTGACCGCGGCGATCGCCGACAGCAGGGTGACCGGTTCGAACACGGTGAGGGTGTTGCGTTCGATGCGCGGGCCGACGGCCAGGGTGTCGGCGAAGAACACCGAGTCGAGCTTGCCGCGCTCGGCGATCCGGGCGAGTTCCTGGAAGTGCCGCACGTCCAGGACGCGCTGTTCGTCGGTGCGCGGGTGGCGCCACGCGGCCTCGTGGTGGCCGACACCCATCAGGAAGGCGTTCAGGTGAAAAGTCTTGCCAGGCATGGTGATCTCCTGATCAGGCGTTGGTCGGTGCGGTGCGCCAGCGCGAGAGCCGGCGTTCCAGGGCGACGAGGGCGAAGTTGAAACCGAGGCCGATCAGCGAGATCGCCACGATGCCCGCATACATCTGCGGGATCTGGAAGTTCTGCTGCGCGGCGGTGATGAGATAGCCCAAACCGGCTCGCGCGCCGATCATCTCGGCGGCGATGAGGACCAGGATCGAGCCCGCCGCCGCCATCCGGATGCCGGTGAAAATGGACGGGATCGCCGCGGGCAGGATGACCTTCTGGAACAGCCGCAGCGGCGAGAAGCCCAGCGAGACCGCTGATTTCACCAGCAGCGGGTCGACGGTGCGGACACCGGTGATGGTGTTGAGCAGGATGGGGAAGAAGGTGGCGTAGCCGATCAGTGCGATCTTCGACGTCTCACCGATGCCGAGGATCAGCACGAACACCGGCAGCAGGGCCAGCGCGGCGGTGTTGCGGAACAGCTCCAGCACCGGATTGAGAAAGTCCGAGATCGGCTTGTACCAGGCGATGGCGATGCCGACCGGGACGGCGAGTACCAAGGCGAACGAGAAACCGGTGACCGATCGGGTGAGGCTGGCCGAGGTGTGTTCGGCCAGTTGGCCGTTGCCCGCCAGTTCGACGAAGGCCTGCACCACGGTGGAGAACGGCGGGAGGAACACCTCGTCGACCAGGCCGAACCGTGGTGCCAATTCCCATGCGCCGAGCAGCAACGCGAAGGCGAGCAGTGGTTTGGCGAGGCGAAGTACTGCGGAGCCGACTACTCGGGTGCGGCCGCTGGACGCGACCGGCACGGCGGTTGGGATCGCGACCGGTTCGGCGATGATTCGGGTAGGTCGTTCGAGGACGGGGACGGCGCTAGACATGGGCGGGACTCCTGTCGGGGGTGCTGTCGTCGGCGGTGAGTTCCAGGCGCTGGGCCCGGCTCACCTCGCTCTGCAGTTCGGTCCAGATCCGGTGGCGGTAGTCGCGGAACTGTTCGCTCGAGCGGACGTCGATCGCGCCGCCACGGTCGATGTCGATATCGATCACGGCTTTGACCCGGCCGGGTCGTGAGGTGAGGACCGCGACGCGTTGGCCGAGATACACCGCTTCGTCGATGCCGTGGGTGATGAACAGGATCGTCTTGCCGGTCGTGCGCCAGATCCGCAGCAGTTCGTCCTGCAGTGATTCCCTGGTCTGGGCGTCGAGCGCCGCGAACGGTTCGTCCATCAGCAGTACCTCGGGGTCGAAGGCCAGGCTGCGGGCGATCGCCACCCGCTGCTTCATCCCGCCGGACAGTTCGTGCGGGTACCGGTCACCGAAGCCCGCAAGACCGACCAGCTCGAGGTAGTGCTCGGCGATCGCCTTGCGTTCCTTGCGGGCGATGCCCTTGGCTTCGAGGCCGAACTGGATATTGGCGCGGGCAGTGCGCCACGGCAGCAGGGCGTACTGCTGGAACACCACGCCACGGTCGAGGCCGGGACCGGTGATGGGGGCACCGTCCAGGAGGATCTGGCCGGAACTGGGTTTGCTCAGTCCACCGAGTAGGTCCAGCAGGGTCGATTTTCCGGAGCCGCTCGGCCCGACGAGGACCAGGAATTCGCCGGCGCCGACCTCGATGGAGATGTCGTCGATCGCGGTGAACTTCTCGTCGGCGCCGCGCACGGCGAACTGCTTGCCCACCGATCGCAAGGCGAGTTTTGCTGGGGTGCCGGTCATTTCGCGGCCACCACCTCTCCGGTCGGGCCGCTCGTCGGCTGGTAGGTGCCGTTGGCGTAGGGGTTGTACTCGTTGGTGAACAGTTCCTCGGCGGTGACCTTGCCCTTGGGGAGTTCGCCGTTGCGCTCGAGCCAGTCGATCCAGATCTGGATCTCCTTGTCCGCGATCACCGCACCGGGCACGGGGATGCCGAGGCTGCGCCAGTAGTCGAGCAGCTTCAGGTTTTCGTTGCGGCCGCGCTTGTTGATGATCTCGGTGAATGTCGCGACGACCTCTTCGCGTGGCGTGAGCTGCAGCCACCGGGTGGCACGCGCGGTGCCCTGCACGAAATCCTTGACGGCTTCGGGATTCTGGGCGATGAAGTCCTGGCGGAAAACGTAAGTGCCGTAGTCGAATTCCCCGAAAATGTCCTTGTCGGTGAACAGTGGATGCAGGCCACCGCGCGCCACGGCGGTTTCGCGGTACACCGCGCCGAGCGCGCCGACGTCGATCTGCCCGCTGCGCAGCGCTTCCTCGGTGTTGACCGGTGGCACCACGATCAGCTGAACCTGCTTGACCTCGGCCTCGGTCAAACCCTGCTGGTGCAACCATTCACGCGTGACGAATTCGTGGTGTGCGCCAAGGGTATTGATGCCGACCTTCTTGCCGATCAGGTCACGTGCGCTGGTGATACTCGTATCGTCGCGGACGAAATAGCCGGTGAACGATTTCGCGTCGGAGCCATAGGAACTCAACACCGACCGCACGGGCGCGCCACCCGCGGCGAGTTTGACCACCGCGCCGTTGAACGCGCTGCCGAATTCGACCTGCTTGGTCGCGGCCGCCTGGATATTGGCGGGGCCGCTGGTGGTGTCGCCCTCCCACTGGAGGCTGATCTTGCTGAAGTAGCCCAGGTGATCGGCGAGTTCGTAGGGGGTGACCTGGCCGGTCTGTCCCTGATAGCGCAGCACGGTCTTGCCGTCGGCGGTCGTCGCCGTGTCGGCGCCACCGCACGCGGTGACGACCGCGAGGACGGCGGGGGCGACGAGCGCGGCGGCGAGCGCACGCAGCGGGCGTCGTCGCAGAGAAAGGGAGAACATGTTTCGCGAATTCTTTCGACGGCGCGCGGGACCGCGCGGCGGGCATCACGGTGCGCACGCCGCGACAATCCGCACACGAAGCGGATCAGCGGGATATCAGAAAGCGAGAATTCGGCGACGGTAGGAATGTCGCCGCTGTATCAGCTGCGACAGGATCCGGGGGACAGGCGCATCAAGTCCACCGTTCGGCGGCGGACGAGCGCGGGGGATTCCATCATGGCGAGACTTTCGGTGGGTGCGACATCGTTGCGACATCGCATCGAATTACATAGTGCGCCTGGCGATATCGGCTCGGCAATACCGTTTCCACATCGTGGAAATCAGGCTGCGCCGAATCCGTCACCAGCGGCCGCGGTGTGAAAATACGGACCGATGCGCACAGCTATCCGATGCATGGCGGGAATGACCGCGCGCACCAGGTCCCGATCCAGGCGCACGGCGCGGGCTTGCACACCGAGCGCGCCCCACACCTGCTTGTCGGGGCCGAGTACCGGGACCGCGATCGCGCGGATCGGTTCGTCACTGTCGATTTCTTCCACGGCGAACCCGCGACGACGGACGGTGTCGAACAGCGCGCCGTCGGCGGCGGTGGTGTGGGCGAGCAGTGCGTGTCCGACCGCGCTGGAACGCAACGGTCTGCGCTCCTGCGGAATCTGGTTGTGGCAGAAGTGGATCGGTGGCCGCGCCTGGAAGAGCGTGAGTGCCTCATCGGCGTCCGGCACGCTGAGGCTGACGGTGATCTTGATGCCCGCCGCCAGCGCGTACAGGTGGGGCGCCGCGGCGTCCAGGCCGAGCCGCGACAGGGCGGGGCGAGCCAGGCACGCCAGACCGTGCCCGATCCGGTAGCGATCCGTCGCCGGATCCTGCTCGAGCAACCGGCCACGCACCAGTGCCTGGGCCAGCCGGAACGTGGTGCTCACCGGATACCCCGCGCGCTGGGCGAGCTCGCTGAGCGACAGTTCCGGGTCGCCGCCCTGGAAGCAGTTGAGCACGTAGACGGCACGGTCGACGGCCTGTGCGCCGGAACGGGGTGGTTCGGTGCCGGTCATGGTGGCCTCCTGCTCGACGACGTGTCGAGAACTATGGCCACCCGCGCCCCTGCGCACAATGATTGCGCGCAGGCGTGAGCGGAAAGGGGGAGGTGCGTCAGTCGGCGTCGGTCGGCTCGATGGCACCGGACACGCGGATCACGCCGGCGTCCAGGTCGAGGTCGAGGCGAGGTTCGTGGTTTTGGCCATCGCTGTCGCCGGTGCCCTCGTTCTGCAGCTTCTTGCTCGGAAACATTTCGCCCATGATGCCCACGCCTCCACGATAGCCGCGGTGGCCGTCGGTGCGCCGTCAGCCCGGGGTTAGGCGGGGCGTTCCAGCAGGTCGACGAGGCGGTCGAGCAGTGCTTCGAGGCGGGGTTCGATGCCGGCGCCGTTGCGTGCGGACACCGTCAGCTCGGTGTGGCCGTCGAATTCGGTCAGGCCGAACAGTAGGGGCATGGCGACGCTGTGCTGGGGCAGGACGAACAGCCCGGTCGGGCGGAAGCCGGGGACCGCGAGTTCCTCGGCGGTGAAGCGGCCCATGTGCGACACGGTGGCCGAGGCGAGATTGCGGCCGAAGCGGGCGCCGAGCCAGTTCGTGGTGCGCAGCACGCCCCGGTTGACCGAGTCGGGGACGAGCGCGACCCGGGTGTTCGCCAGTTGGTTCAGTTCGCGTCGGTCGTGAAGTCCCGCTTTGATCTGTTCCTTGACTGCGGTCCAGTCGCTGCCGGGTTCGATATCGAGGAACAGCGGTAGTGCGAGGTTCGCGGTGGAACGCAGCGTGGGGTCGTGGCGGCGCAGGTCGACGGGCATCATGATGCGCGAGGTGCCAGGGGTCTCGGCGGCCAGTAGCGCGCAGACCCGGGCCAGTGCGCCGGGTACCGCGGCTTCGACGCGGCGATGACGGAGCAGGTGGGGTGCGAGATCGCGGCGCTGCCTGCCCCGACCGACGGCGGTGCGGTAGCGCGGCACCAGTGGGGTGGGCCTGCCGGGTGCGCCCACCTTCGCGACAAGTTCTTGGTCGGCGACCGGATCGGGGTAGGGAACCGGATCCTCGCCGCGCAGTGCGCGCAGCACGTTCGTCGCCCAGGCCACCATGCCGATGCCGTCCATCACGCCGTGGAAGACGCGGAAGATCAGAGTCGTCGGCGCACCGGTGAGCAGTAGGACCTCGACGGTGGTGTCGGAAGTCGGTCCGATCGCGCTGGTGAGAACGGGGTCGGTCTCGAGGGCGGGATAGCTCAGGTGGTGGTCGAGCACGCGCACGGCCGGTGTGATGCCGCTGTCGACCCACTCGGTGCCGTGGCGGCGTAGTCGCGCGCCGGGGGTGGCCGCGGCGGCGGTGCTTACCGCTGTGCGCAATGCCTCCGGGTTGATGTTGCCCTCACCGGGAACCGCGAGTTGCATGAGGAAGGGTGGGGCCAGCTCCCGCATCGGGAAGTACATGCGCTCGGTGGTGGTCACCGGGCGACGAAATACCTTGCAGCCGTTCATATCAGGACTCCTGGGGTGGTCGCCACGCGGGCGTCGCTGTCGAAAACGGTAGGGCGCGTGATTACCGCAGGTCCTGGGCGAGAACCTCGATGCCGCCCTGGTCCCGAAGCCATGCGAGGAATTCGGTGAGGCCGGTGTCGCGGTCGATGACGGGCGCGTAGCCGAGATCGCGGCGGGCCGCGCTCGTGTCATAGGTTGCGGTGCGGGTCATCAACGCGACCGCGTAGCGTGACAGGGGCGGCGACCAGCGATTCGCCACAGCCGGTATGCGCCAGACGGTTTCGATCGTCGCGACCACCGCGGCGAGCACCCGGGGATTCGGTCGGCGCGTCGGTGCCGCGAAGCCCAGCCGAGTGGCGACCTCGCCGAGAAATCCCCAGACATCGGTCTTCTCGGCGTCGGCGATGAAGTAGGCCTTGCCGCCCACCGTGTCCGAGGTCAAGGCCTGCAGGCAGGCGTGCACGATATTGCTCACGTGGCACAGTGAGGCCTCGATGGTGCGCCCGTAGGACAGGTCGGGCAGGGCGCCCGTGGCCGTACGGTCGAGCAGTCGAACGATCGGCCCCGAGCGGTCTCCGGCACCCCAGATGGCTCGCGGCCGTAACGCCACGGTTGTGAATTCTGCTGTGTCAGCGGCGAGTACGGCGCGCTCGGCCGCGGCCTTGGTTTCGGAGTAGTGATTGAGGTAGCGGCTCGGATACGGCAGTGACTCGTTCACGTCGATCTGATCGCCGCCGTCGCGCGCCATCAGGGCGCTCGGGCTGGAGATGAACACGAACCGGCCCGCGCCTGCGCGTCGCGCGGCGTCGAGGAGCAGTTCGGTGGCGCGCACGTTCTCGGTCCAGAAGCGATCCCTGGTGCCGCGTTCGTCGACCCGCGCGGCGCTGTGGATCACCGCGTCCATCCCTCGGGTGGCACTACTGAGTGAGGCCGCGTCGGCGAGATCGCCGTAGACCACCGTGACCTGCTCCACGGCAGGGCCGAGATCGTCGAGAACGCTGGTGCGGCGCACCAGGATCGAGACCTCGTGGCTGCCCTCGGCGACCAGCGCGCGCACGATGGCGCCGCCGAGGAATCCGGACGCACCGGTGACCAGGATCTTCATCGTCGGGAGTCCAGTCTCTTCGTGGCCCAACGGGCGAGTTGTTCGCGCCCGATCTTGGCGTTGTGCCGGATATCGACGGGGAAGTGCGGGTGCACGAGGAACTCCGCGATGGGAGCAACTGTGCCGAATTCGGCAGCCCGCGTGCGCAATCTAGTGAGCACCGCCACCTCGTCGGCACCGGGTTCGAGCTCTACGCAGAGGACCGGTCGCTGGGCGCCGGGGGCGCCTACCCCGACCAGCGCCGTGCGCGCGACCCCGCTCACCGCATTGAAGACCTGTTCGACCTGCACGGTGAACATGGGCCCGAGTGCGGTGACGATCCGTTGACTCTTGCGCCCGCAGAACCAGATGCGGCCCTGCTCATCGAGCCGACCCAGATCGCCGGTGCGATGCCAGATCTGCTCGCCGTCGGTGATCTTGCCGGCCGTGTTGGCGTGCGCGGGCCAGTAGTAGCGGGTGCTCACATTCGGGCCCGCCACCACGATCTCACCGACCGCTCCTTCGCCGGGCAACTCGGCGTCGGCCCAGGTGGCGACCGGGTCATCGGTGATGGCGAGCAGCCGGACCCGCACGCGCTCGGTGGGTCGGCCGATGCAGGTGCCCTCGCCGCGCTTGGCGCGCTCGACCAGACCGTCGAGCAACTCCCGCGATTCGATCGTCGACATGGGCAGCGCCTCGGTGGAGCCGTAGCCTGCGTAGATCTCGACGTCGGGGTGCAGGACTTCGCGCAAACCGGCGACGCACCAGTACGGGACGGGCGCGCCACCGGAGAAGATGCTCACCAGGGATTTCAGGTCGACCGGATCCTCGCGCAACCACTCCAGCAGCGGGATGAGGACCGCCGGGGAGGCGAACATGGTGCGCACACCGAAACGCTGGATCGCATCGACCACGTGGGCCGGATCGGTGGCGCCGACCTTGCTCGGAATCAGCGGCGGCAGTACGCATCTCGACCCGAGCAGCAGGTCGAGGACGCCGACCAGCGGCAGCGTCACGAGGGAGGTGTTCGGGGGTGTGTGCCCGCGGGCCGCGTGCACCTGCTCGACCATGGCGGCGAGATTGCCGTGGGTCAGTTCGACGGCCTTGGCGGGACCGGTGCTGCCCGTGGTGAATGCGATGATCAGCAACTCGTCCGGGTCGGCGGGCACCCGCTCGGGCAACGCGTCGGCCGGGGTGCGGCGCCACGAATCCAGGGTCGGTCCACCCCAGAACCACCTGCGCCCGACGGTTAGCGTGGTGCGCACCCGCCGGAAACTGCGCGGGAAGAGCACCCGAAGGGCATGCGCCTGCGGGATGCCGATGAACGCCTCCGCTTCGACCGCGCGCAGGCAGTGCACCATGCGGCGCACGCCCATCCCCGGATCGATCACCACGGGCACGGCGCCGATCTTCAACAGCGCGAACAGGATCGCGTACAACTCCGGGCTCGGCAGCACGAGCACGATGGTGCGGGTGCCGCTGCCGACTCCGGCGGCGGTGAGGTGTTCGGCGATGGCGTCGGACCAGCGATCGAGCTCACGGTAGGTGATGTGGCGGTAGTCGGGCAGGCCCTCGGAGGTCATGCCGTCGGGGTAGATGACTGCCTCGCGGTCGGGCTCCTCACCGGCGAGGGCCCGGAACTGGTCGATGGTCTGCCAGTAGGTCGGCGTTGTCACGCGGTGGTCTCCGGGAGGCGGTACAGCGTCGCGGCAGCGGACGGGCCCGCGCCCGCGGCGACGAACAACACGTGGGTGTAGCCGGCGAGGGTGCCCTCGGCGATCGCGCGGGCATAGGCCAGTGGCAGTGCGGCGGTGTGCGGGTCGCCGTCGGACAGGTCGGGCACCCGCACCGCGTCCTGGTCGATGCCCAGTGCGTCGGCGAGTCGTTTCGGGAAATGCGGGCTCGGGGTGGACGCGATCAACGCGACGAAGGCGCCCTCGAAATCGGCGAGCGCGGCGTGCCCGACTTCGGTTGCCACGGTGAGGGTTCGGTCCTCGAAGTCGGGGTCGCGCTCGACCGTCATCAGGGTTCGGCCCGCGGTGCCCATCGTCGCGGTGTCGACGTAGGCCTGTCCGGCGGGCGTGCCGGGTCCGGTCGCGGTGTGCACCGGGCCGAAGCCCTCCGGACCGTCGACCTGGTCGAGCAGCAACGCGGCACCCGAAGTGGCGTAGGGGAATTCGGCGTCAGCACTGGACCGGGCCATCGACGGATGGGTGTCGCCCGCCACGATCAGGACGTGTTCGGTACTGGCGGTCGCCAATACCGAACACGCCACCTGCACCGCGTTGACGACGCCGACCGCGCCGTTCATCAGGTCGAAGGAGAAGGTCCGCGGATCCGACTTGGTGTAGTCCAGGCCGATGCCCGCGGCCTTCTGGATCAGTGCGGACACCGCCGGTTCGACGGTGTTGGAGTCGCGGAAGACACCAGTGTTGATGAGGACGCCGACCTGGTCGGGGCGGACACCGGCCTGCTCCAGGCACTGCGCGGCGGCGCGACCGCTGTGCGCTACGACGCTGTGGGTGTCGGTGGATCTGCTGGTTCCGGTGGCGCGGATACGGATACCCATTATGAACCTCAGACCTTCAGGGAGGAGACGGTGGTGGACAGGAAGCCGGCGACGACACCGGAGGCGGCCGGAACCAGGAGCAGCTTCGATCCCGCCGCGATGTTGTCGTCGGCGAGCTGATCGTGCAGCACGAGGAAATGCGAAGTGGTCGAGGTGTTTCCGTACTTCTCGATCACATTGAGGTCAGGGGGCATCTCCGCGCCGAACTCGCGGGCGGCGACCGCGTTCATATACGGCACTGCGGCAGCGCCGAACTGGTGATGGATGACGTAGTCGAACTGCTCGCCCGCGAAGTCACGGCCCTGCTGTTCGAGGAAGTCGCCCTGGGCGTCCGGCCACAGTAGGAACCGGGCCTCGTTGTGCATCTTGCGGTTGTCGGTGTAGAGCGCGACGCCCGACGACTTGTCGCTCGGCATGCCGAGACACAGGTGCGAATGCTCGGCGGCGGTGAACAATTCGATGTAGTGGATCTTGTCGGCGTCGTCGACGGCACGGTCGAGCACGACCGCGCACCCGGAGTCACCGACCGACAGCGAGGCGAACTGCAGATCGTATTTCTCGGAGATCTCGTTCACTGCGGTCTCGGCGATGGGCGTGATCGCCTCGCCGCTGACCACCATGCCGTTGCGCACCACACCCGAGCGGATCATCCGGTCGAGAATGTAGGTGCCGGTGAGCATTCCGGCGCAGGCATTGGAGACGTCGAAGGTGATGGCCTGCTCGGCGCCGAGGGTCTTGGCGATCGTCGACGCGAACGACGGTTCCATGTAGATGCGGGTGCCGTCGTTGCTGCGGGTGATCGAACAGGAGATGATCACATCCAGCTCGCCCGGCGCGTAGCGCGACCGGCCGAGGCAGTCCCGTGCGGCGTTCACGGCGAGGGTGAACGAATCCTCGATCGACTCCGGGTCGGTGTCGCGCACGCGGCGTTCCTTCACGCCGGTGATGCGTTCCAGATCGAAAGTCGGCGGTTTTTTCAGCCGGGAGATCAATTCGGTGGTGGACAAGATGGTCGACGGAAGATATGCCCCGATGGATTCGAAACGCGAATGCGACACGTGAGCTCCCGGATGCAGTCGAAGAATGGTTTCCGGACGATTCGCGATCGCCGGTGGAATCGAACCCTACCGGTCACCAGGGCATGTCACGTGTAGTGATCCGGCGCACTCTGCACCGCGATTATGTGTGTGCGACAAAGCGTTTCGGGAATATCGGCAATCACGTTCGGCATCGTGGAATGCCTGGACAAGGGGCTTGTCGTCGGAATCGGTCAATAGCGGGCTATCGGCCGGATCGTCCTCGGGGCAGCGGTGCTGTGTTGCAGAATGGTGCGCACGCAGTGAGTGACCTCACGATCGTGGAGTCGGTCGAATATGTCCCAGCTCGAGCGAATCTGTTTCAGGAGCAGAATCGCACTCCCGAAATTTGTCGCAGGAGTGCATCGCGACGATCGACACCGATGAGTTTCGCCCACTCGGACAGTCACTACAGGTATCCACTCACGGAAAAGGGAGCATCATGGTGATCGAAGCAACCAACCTGGACATCTACGGCGACGCCGAACTCCCGTGGTCACGGGCCGCGCAGGCGCTGGACAACTACGTCGGTGGCCCCGGCGGCCCGGCCTTCCTGAGCACCGTCCGACCCGACGGCCGCCCCCACACCGCAGCCGTCGGGGCACTGTGGCTCGACGACGGGTTCTATTTCACCAGCGGAGAGACCACCCGCAAGGCACGCAACCTCGCCGTAAACCCGGCCTGCACCATCGCCGTGTCGCTGGACGGAATCGACCTCGTGGTCGAGGCCACCGCCACCGTTGTCACCGCCGCCGAAACACTCGAGCGCATCGCCGCCCGGTACCGCGAGGCGGGCTGGTCGGCCGAAGTCGACGGCGCGGCGTTCACCGCCCCCTACAGCGCACCGAGTGCGGGCCCGGCGCCATGGCAGCTCTACTTCGCCACCCCGCATACCGTGATCGGCGTCGGCACCGCCGAACCGAACGGCGCCACCCGCTGGCGGTTGACCTGACCGCATCGGCGGGGTGATCTTCGCAAAGTTGGCCCGCACCAACCCTGGACCAACCTTTCGCAACCATAGTGTCCTTCGAGCACGTTCACCGTCGAGAACATTGCGAGGAGTACACCCATGGTTCGACAACCCCACGGCCGCAAGGCCGATCATCGACACCGTGCCGTCGAGGCCAGCGACGACGCACTGGATGTGCTGCGGCTGCTGCTCGAGATGCACGGCCCGGTAGTCCTGTACCTCGCGCCCGACACCGATGGCTACACCCCGGTCTGCCTGCCGCTCAGGGACTTTCGGCCCGGTTCCGACGACATCCTCGCCGGGCAGACCGCCTGGCACACCCAGTTGTGGATGGCGCAGCGGTTCCACGTCGGCTTCGACGAGCTCGACGTCAGGATCGAGGTCCGCAACCGCCCGCCGCGCGACAGCGCTTCGCTGGAGGCCGCGTGCGGTTTCCGATTCGCCTTGCACATCGAAAAGGCTGATGAAGCAGGCGAATTCATCGAGGAAGCCTCCTAGCTCGTCACCAGAACCGCGGCGTCAAGCCCCAGTCGGCGAACTCGGCGGCCAAGAGCTCACGCAGCGCGGCGCGGGTGGGGAAACGGTCGGGGTCGCCGCCGGTGACCACGAGTGTCACGGTGTCGTCGTCGCAGGAGAAGGCGAGGTTGACGCCGACCTCCACCTGGCGGAACAACTCGACCGGACCTGGATTGACCACCGGGCGCATGATGACGTCGCGTGCGCGGTGCGTACCGAGCACCGCGATGTTCTGCGCTGTGCGACCCATGTTGGTGCACAAGCACTCCGGCGCCTTTGCGGTGCGCGCGAACTTGTGCAGCACCATCCTCGGCAGCAGCATCTGGACCGGTTGCAGGTGTTGGATCGGTGGGATGGTCTCGGGATTGCGGTAGGCAAGGCCGGCTGTTTTGAGTGCGGCGCGGATCGCGGGTAGGTCGGCGCGTTCGTCCGCGCGGTAGCCGACACTGATCGGCAGACCCGTCGTGGCATTGGCGCGCGGGTCGTCGACTTCGCGCATCGAATGCGGAATGTCGACGCGGACGTCGGCGCCGTCGGCGATGCGGCCGGTGCGACCGAGCAGCCCGACAGCGACGCCGATCAGCAGACCGTTGGTGGTGCCGCCGTGTGCGGCGGCGACGGCGTCCCATTCGGCGAGATCGAGCTGGACGATGGACTCGGCGGCCTGCCAGACATCGACGTGTGGCAAGCGCGGCTCAGCTGGACGCAGGTTGCGAGCCGGTTCGCTGACCCCACGAGCCCGGCGAGCCGCGCGCACCCCGCGTGCCACCGCACGCAGCTGGCCGCGCGCATCGGCCAGGTCGGCAGCGATTCGACCGGCGCCCGCCACGGGTCCGACGAGCCTGCCCGCGCTCGCCGAGCGGTCGGGTGTCTCACCACGGTTGAGGCGGTCGAGGGAGTCGACGATCGCATGCATCATGCCGCCGCCGTCACACGCGACGTGCGAGGCGACCAGGGTGACCACGGTGCCACCGGATTCTGTCGGCGCACCAGCGAGTTGCCACACCAGTCCGCGTTCCGGATCGAACTCGACGGCGGCCTGCTCGAGAAACCAGTCGAGTACCTCGTCGTCGGGAATCGGGGTGTCCGACCAGCGCAGCGGCAGGGATTCGGTAGCCGGCTCCCAGTGCGGGCGGGCGATCGGGAAACGGGTGGTCCTGACTCGGCGAGCGATGAATCCCGTTGCCAGATGCGCGTGCCACTCGGCGAGCAGGTCGCGGCCCAGTGCGGTGTCGAAGCGGTAGGCCAGCTGGTTGACCAGGGCATTCGGGTACAGGGAGTGCAGTTTGAAGAACAAGTCGTCGTCGGCGGTGATCCGGTTGAGCCCCGTGGGTCCGGCGGCCACCGTGGCGGCGGGGGAGGTGATAGTCATCGACAGACTCCTGATCAGCGGTTACGAAGAGTGCGCACGGTCAACGGCGCGAAAACGGCCACCACGACCACCGAGGCCACCAGCGACCAGCAGGCATCGGCGCCGACGGTGCCCTCGGCGGCGAGGGTGCGCACCGCCGACACCAGGTACGACACCGGATTCAGGTCCGAGACGTGCCGCATCCAGGTGGGCATGGACTCCTCGGGCACCAGCGCATTGGAGGCGAAGCCGAGGAAGGTGAGCACCAGCATCGACATGCCCTGCACGGCGGCGGGGCGGGCGATGGTCGCGCCGATGAACGCGAACAGCCAGCTGATCGCGGTGGTCGCGAACACGACCAGCACCGCACCGGCCAGGAATCCGGCGGTGTGCTCGGGTCGGTAGCCCATGCAGAAACCGACGATCACCACGGTGGTCGCGGCGATCAGATAGCGCACGGCCCCGGCCAGCAATGCCCCGGCAACCGGGGCGGAGCGGGCAATCGGCATGGCGACGAAGCGGTCGAACACCCCCGAGTGGATGTCCTCGGACAGTTGCACGCCCGTCGCGACCGAGGAGGTGAGCACGATCTGCACCAGCACGCCCGGGATCATGATCGGCAGGTACGCCGTCATGCTGCCCGCGATGGCGGTGCCGAAGATGCTGCCGAAAAGCACCGGGCCGACGATCGGTAACAGAATCGCGTCGTAGAGCAGTTGGGGGCTGTGCCGGAAGGTGAGCAGTCCACGCCACGCCATCATCAACGAATGCTGCAGCGCGGCAAGGGGACTCACGCGGGTCACGCGTGGCTTGCGCACCACCTGGGTCGGCTTCTCGGCGGTGAGAGTCACTGTCGGCCTTTCGCGAAGGGTGGTCATGCCGCGTCCACGGCGCGTGCGTGTCCGGTCAGCGACAGGAACACCTCGTTGAGATCGGGCCGGTCCACCGCGAATCCGCGCAGGGTGATGCCCTCGTCACGGCAGGCGGCGACGATATCGGCACCGCGCGTGACGTCGTGCAACGCGACCGTCAACGTCCCCGTCGACGAACCCTCCGGCACTTCGCCGGTGATGTCCTGGATCAACGCCTCGGCCCTGCGCAGGTCGGCGGTGTCGGGAATGTCGAGGCGCAGCACCTGCTCGCCGATGGAGGACTTGAGTTCGGCGGGTGTCCCGTCGGCGACCAGGGTGCCTCGGTCGATGACCGCGATCCGGTCGGCGAGCGCGTCGGCCTCCTCGAGGTACTGGGTGGTGAGCAGCACGGTGGCGCCGCGCGCGACCAGGCCGCGCACGATGCCCCACATGCGGTCGCGGGTATGCGGATCCAGGCCCGTGGTCGGCTCGTCGAGGAAGATCAGCGGAGGCACCGTGATCAGCGTCGCGGCCAGGTCGAGGCGACGCCGCATGCCACCGGAGAACGCGCTGACACTGCGGCGCGCGACGGCCGAGAGCTCGAACTCCTCGAGAAGTTCGTCGGCCCGGGCTGCGGCTTCGCGGCGCGAGAGGCCGAGCAGCCGACCGAACAGCCGCAAATTCTCACCGGCGGTGAGGGTTTCGTCGACGGAGGCGTATTGGCCGGTGAGGCCGATCATCGAGCGCACCGCGGTCGCGTCGCGCACCACGTCGTAGCCGAACACCTCGGCGCTGCCCCGATCGGGTCGCAGCAGCGTCGCCAGCATGCGGACGGTGGTGGTCTTGCCTGCGCCGTTGGGGCCGAGCATCGCGAGCACCGATCCGGCCGCGATGCTGAGGTCGATACTGCCGACGGCGGTGAAATCGCCGTAGGACTTGCCGAGTCCGTTGGTGCGGACGGCGATCTCGGTACTCACTGCGGCCTCCCGGCGTGCACGGTTACTGGAGTCGGTAACGACCGGGGGACAAGGGTTTCCACCTCGTCGATCGCGCGCGCCACCCCGTTGTCGGCGAACGTTCTCGCGTAGGCGGCCGTCCGTGACAGCACCGCCGGGTCGGCGACCCGGTCGAGCAGGGTGGTGAGCTCGGCCTCGGTGAGGTCGGCGGCGCGCACGGTGCCCGCCAGGCCGAGCCGCGCCAGCGCCCGGCCCCAATACGGCTGATCGGCCTGGATCGCGCAGATCACCTGCGGGACACCGGCTCTCAGCGCGGCCGCGGTGGTGCCCGCGCCACCGTGGTGCACCGCGGCGAGGCAGCGCGGGAAGACCGCCGCGTGTTCGACCTGGTCGACGATCGCCATCTCGGGCGTCAGCACGGGTTCGATGCCGGCCCAGCCCGCGGCCAGCAGAAGTCTGCGCCCACGACGTCCGCAGACCGTGCGCAATGTCGTCACCAGGGCGGCCGGATCATCGACTGCCATCGAGCCGAAGCCGACATAGATCGGTGCCGAACCGGCGTCGAGCCACGCGGCCAGTGCGGGATCGGCTGCGGCACTGAGGAATCCGTCGGCATCGACGGCGAACCCGGTCACCGGGTGCCGATCCGGCAGCTCGGCCGCCAACCCGGGAAACAGGTCGACGTCATAGGCCTGGATCGAAACCCGGTCGGGCAGAGCGTGTTCGACGATGCCGAACTCGGACAGCGGCTGTTCCAGCGCGGCATCGCGTGCCCACCGCAGACCAGACCAGATCGCCCTGTTGAGCACCCCGGGAAGCCGGTCGCCCCATGCGGTTGGCACGACCGGCACGGACCGATTCGGATGGATTGGAAAGAAGTGCACTGCTGCCAGCGGCAAGCCGACGCGGCGCGCCGCCTTGTCCGCCGCTTCCTCGCCCGCCATCCCGGTCACGATCACGTCGTGACCGGGTGCCAGAGCCAGTAGGTCGCGCACCGCCTCGACGACCCCGCGCCGCTGCAGATCCAGCACCGCGCGCAGTCGCTGCCGCGGATTCGCACTGCGGAAACGGGGATCCTCGTGCTGGGTGCGCAGCAGTTCGGCGCTGTCGCGGCCGAAGCCGACGGCGGCGATGCCGTGCGCGGTGGCGAAGCCGACGAGATTGGGCGACAGCGCGAGCGTCACCGAGTGCCCGCGAGCCAGCAGCTCGCGGGCCAGGAGGATGCCGGGCTGGGCATCGCCCCTGCTCCCGGTGAAGGCCAGCAGCGCACGCATGTTCAGCCCGCGCTCAGTGCTGCCGCGGCATCGATGACCGGCGCGGTCGCGACCTCGGCCATGGTCACCGAGTACATGGCCCTGGCGAATTCGGTGAGGAAGCGCTCCATGACCTCGCCGGGCAGACCCGCGGGGTGACGGGTGGAGACATAGAGGCCGTCGGGGCCGCGCACGACCCAGAAGTAGACCTCCTCGGTGGAGTACGACACCGCGCGCAGGGTGCGTCCGCGCAGGTCGGCGACCAGTTCGTAGTCGGGGAGCATGCGGATGTCGAGGAAGGACGCACCGTAGGTGGGGCCTTCCACCGCGCCGACCATCGCCAGCGAACGTCCCCAGGAGGCGTCGTTGCAGAGGTGGGCACGTTTGAGCGAGGCGCGGGTCGCGTCCAGCGCCACGGTCATGTCCGCGCAGGCGGGCAGGGTGATGTCGACCGGGACCACATTGACGAACCAGCCCATCGACTCCAGCCAGGTGAGGTCGGGTCGGGTCGCGATCGGCATGACCGTGCGGAATCGGTTGTCGCCGAACGTTTCCCGGGAGGCCATCGCCAGCGCGGCGAACACGGTCACCGACAGCCGGTGCTTCATCCGATCCAGCGCCGCCTCGACTTCCTCGAGCTGGTCGATGGTGAGCAGGGTACGCGAGACGCTGGGCTGGGCGTGCTCACCGTCGAGGACGGCGACCTGATCCGCGGCGAACCGGGGCATAGGAGAGCCGGGTGTACCGAGGAATTCGCGCCAGACGGCGACGGCGGGGGAGTCCGGGGCGAGCTCCTCGGCGGCGGCGCGTTCGATGACGGCGTAATCGGCCGGGCTGCCGAAGGTGGCCGAGTCGCGGATCTCGCCGCCGGTGGTGACCGCGGTGTAGAGGGTGCGCAGCTCGAGGATGAGCACGGCCTGGGAGTAGGCGTCGAGCACCGAGTGATCGGCGCCGACCAGGACGGTGAAGTCGTCGGTGTCGTGCGCGACGGTGGCGACCAGCAGATGCGGCCAGACCAGACCGGAGAGGCGCAATTCCAGTGCATCGCAGAGGTATTCGTTGATCTCGTCGCCGTCGAAGAGATCAGTGACGGGGGCGCCGGTGACGCGAACGGTGCCGGGGGCGGTGCTCACGCGGTGGTAACCGCCGTCGCTGGTGGGAACGGCGGTGGTGCGGAAACCCTCGTGGCGGTCGTGCCACAGCTGCAGCGTCGTGGCCCAGGCTTCGGCCTCGAGCGGGGCGTCCATTTCGAAGATGGTGCCGATCCAGCGGCCGCGACCGGGGCGGGCGTCATCGGGATCGAGGAAGCCGAGGTACTGCTCGTGGACGCTGGCCAGTGGACGTTCGTCGTCGCACCAGGAGTCGGACGAGATGAGTTCGGGGGTCCAGATCGTCAGGTCGCCGCAGCGAATCCGGAATTCGGAGAGATGGGTGTATTCCATGCCGAGCACCTCATGAGGAATGCAAGCCGAGAAACGGCGCGAAGGATTCGGTGATCGCGGGTGCGACACCGGGTGTTGCTCTGGATCCCCGCACCGGATGTAGCTGGCGAACCCTGGGCTATTTGCGAGTCTATAACTCTGAGAGTTTTCTGAAATATTGCTTAGTCACAATTGGAAGGTGTGAAGAAGATCACTTTCAGAATTGTCACGAATCACAACCTAGATCAGGTGCCCCTGGCGTAGGGGGCTTTTTGTTCAGATCGACTGAACACGGTCGGCTGGCTCGGGAGCCGGCGCGTCGACCGGCAGGCGCAGGTCGACGACCAGGCCGATCAGGCCGATCGACAAGCAGACCGCCGACACGGTGATCGCGATCGGGTGGCTGTCACCTGCCAGTGAACCGGCCAGCACCACCGTCGAGATCGTGCCGGGGGCCGAGCCGCCCAGCGTGGCGGCCAGATACGGGGCGACCCGGACCGAGGACAGTCCGCAGCAGTAGTTGACGATCGAGAAGGGGGCGAGGGGGATCAATCGCAGGGCGGCCACGGCGAGCCAGCCACGGCGGGCGAGGCGGTCGTCGACAGCGCGCACCGCCGGGTGCGTGAGGTGTTCGGCGACCCGGTCGCGGCCGAGTGCGCGCACGCCGAGCAGGGCGGCGGTGGCGCTCACTCCCGTCGCGGCCATGGCGATCGCCGAACCGAAGATCGGTCCGAACAGCACGCCGCTGGTCACGGTGAGTACGGTGCGCGGCACGGGAAAGACGGCGACCACCGCGTAGAAGAGGAAGAAGAACAGTGGTAACAGCGGGCCGGCCCCACCGGCCCACTCGCGGATCCGCTGCGGGCCCGGCAGCGGCACCAGCATCGCCAGCACGAACAGCGCGGCGAGCCCGGCCAGGGCGATGAGCAGGCGCGGGGAGCGGATCAGGCGGGACACGCGGGTAAGCGTACCGGCCGGTAGGGGATGGCCCCAGTGAGCGGACACCCTGTCACAGATAGCATCATGAGCGAACCGGACACATCCTGGTTCACCGTGATCCCCGTTGTGGGATGTCACGGATCGGCAGTACACCGGGGTGCGGTCGTCGAATGGAAGAGAGAACAGCAGCTATGCCGATTGGTTCAGAGTCCGGGGCGGGGCTCGCACCGGATCCGGTGCCCGAGTACGCCGCATGGCGCAAGGGCGTGGCGGGAGTGCTGGCGAAAGCGCGACGGGTCGAGGCTTCCGAGCTCCCCGCCGAACCGGAACATCTGCTCGACGAGACTACCTACGACGGGCTGACCATCGCCCCGCTCTACACCCGCCGCGACGAGCTGCCCGAGCAGCCGCTGCCAGGCGCCTTTCCTTATGTCCGCGGTGGCGACGCCGCCCGTGACCCACAGCGCGGCTGGTTCGTTGGCGCGTTCGCCGGGGAAGACGATGCCGAGGCCACCAACCGGGCGATCCTGACCGGCCTGGAGAACGGCGTCAGCGCGATCTCGCTCGGAGTGGGTGCCTACGGCGTCGGAGTCGACGACATCCCCCTCGCGCTGCGCGGCCTGCTGTTCGAGCTGGCCCCGCTGACCCTGGTGGCCGGTGCGCAGACCAGCGCCGCCGCCGAGCGGGTGTTCGAGGTGCTCGACGGATATTCGATCGCTGATCGTGGGCAGATCCGGGTCGGCCTCGGCGCAGCCCCGCTGACCAGCGCTTTCGCCGGTGCTGAAGACCTCGACCAAGCCGAGGCTGTCGCGCTGGCTGTCCGCGCGATCGCCCGGCCCGAGGCGGTCCGCGCGATCACGGTGGACGGCATCGCCTTCCACAACGCCGGTGCCGCCGACGCGCAGGAAGTGGGCGCCGCCGTCGCGGCCGGTCTGGCCTACCTGCGTCTGCTCACCGGTGCCGGGGTCGACATCGCCGACGCGTTCGGTCAGCTCGAGTTCCGCTTCGCGGCCACCGACGACCAGTTCGCCACCATCGTGAAGTTCCGGGCGGCCCGTCGACTGTGGGCGCGAGTCGCCCAGGTCTCCGGCGCACCCGCCTTCGGTGCGGCGCCGCAGCACGCGATCACCTCGGCCGCCATGATGACCCAGCGTGATCCGTGGGTGAACCTGCTGCGCACTACCCTCGCCGCGTTCGGCGCCGGTGTCGGCGGCGCCGATTCGGTGACCGTGCTGCCCTTCGACGCGGCCCTGCCCGCGGGCGAACTCGGTGTTTCCACGACGTTCTCCCAGCGCCTGGCGCGCAACACCCAGCTGCTGCTGCTCGAGGAATCCCACCTCGGACACGTGCAGGATCCGGCCGCCGGTTCCTGGTACGTCGACAAGCTGACCGACGAACTCGCCGCCAAGGCATGGGAATTCATGCAGGAGCTCGAGTCGGCGGGCGGCTACCTCGCCGCGCTCGACGCCGGTCTGCTCGCGACCCGCATCGCCAAGACCGCTGCCACCCGTGCCGCCGATGTGGCCCATCGCCGCACCGCGGTCACCGGCGTCAACGAATTCCCGAACCTCGCCGAGAAGCCACTGTCGGAGCAGGCTCGTGAGCCGGGCACCGTCGCACGCTACGGTGCCGCTTTCGAGGAGCTGCGTAACCGATCCGACGCCTACCTGGCTGCGAACGGCACCCGCCCGAAGGCGCTGATCGTGCCGCTCGGCCCGGTCGCCGAACACAACGCGCGCACCATCTTCACCGCGAACGTGTTGGCCTCCGGCGGCATCGAGTCGGTCAACCCCGGCCCCCTCGCGATCGACGGAATCGCTGCCGCGGCAACAGAATCGGGTGCGCGCATCGCGGTCCTGTGTGGTGCGGACAAGCGCTACGCCGAACAGGCGGGCGCCGCTACCGACGCGCTGCGTGCCGCCGGAATCGAGACCGTGCTGCTGGCCGGAGCCGAGAAGTCGGTCGAGCAATTCAGCGGGACGCAGCGTCCCGACGGGTACCTTGCCCTGCGCATCGACGCGGTCGCGGTCCTGTCGCAGCTGCTGGAGAAGGTGGGAGCCTGATGACCACATCCGATATCGAGCACATCATCGGCAGCTTCGCCGAGGTGCCGCTCACCGACCACGCGCCCACGTCGGCCGATGTCGATGCCGAGCAGGTGCGCACCTTCGTGGCCGATGCCGCGACGGCGAACCACACCACCGCCGAGCAGCTGGTCTGGTCGACCCCGGAAGGCATCGACGTGCCGCCGGTGTTCACCAAGGCCGATCGGGATGCTGTTGTCGCACAGGGCTATCCCCTCGATACGGTGCCCGGTGTGGCGCCGTTCCTTCGCGGTCCGTACCCGACGATGTACGTGAACCAGCCGTGGACGATCCGCCAGTACGCGGGCTTCTCCACCGCCGCCGACTCCAACGCCTTCTATCGCCGCAACCTGCAAGCGGGCCAGAAGGGTCTTTCAGTCGCCTTCGACCTCGCCACCCACCGGGGCTACGACTCCGACCACCCCCGCGTCCAAGGTGACGTCGGCATGGCCGGTGTCGCGATCGACTCGATCCTGGACATGCGCCAGCTCTTCGACCAGATCCCCCTGGATCAGGTGTCGGTGTCGATGACCATGAACGGCGCGGTGCTGCCGATCCTGGCGCTCTACGTCGTCGCCGCCGAAGAGCAGGGCGTGACGCCCGAACAGCTGGCCGGAACCATTCAGAACGACATTCTGAAAGAGTTCATGGTCCGCAACACCTACATCTACCCGCCCAAGCCCTCGATGCGGATCATCTCCGACATCTTCGCCTTCACCAGCGCGAAGATGCCGAAGTTCAACTCGATCTCCATCTCCGGCTATCACATCCAAGAGGCCGGTGCCACAGCCGATCTGGAGCTGGCCTACACCCTGGCCGACGGTGTGGAGTACATCCGCGCCGGGATCGCGGCGGGCATGGATGTCGACAAGTTCGCGCCGCGCCTGTCGTTCTTCTGGGCCATCGGCATGAACTTCTTCATGGAGGTCGCCAAGCTGCGCGCGGGCCGGCTGCTGTGGAGCGAGCTGGTGTCGAAGTTCGAACCCAAGAGCGCGAAATCGCTGTCGCTGCGTACCCATTCGCAGACCTCGGGCTGGTCGCTGACCGCGCAGGACGCCTACAACAATGTGGCGCGCACCTGCATCGAGGCGATGGCCGCGACCCAGGGCCACACCCAGTCGCTGCACACCAACGCCCTCGACGAGGCCCTGGCTCTGCCGACGGACTTCTCCGCCCGCATCGCCCGCAACACCCAGCTGCTCATCCAGCAGGAGTCCAACACCACCCGCCCGATCGACCCGTGGGGCGGCTCGTACTACGTCGAGTGGCTCACCCACCAGCTCGCCGAGCGGGCCCGCGCCCACATCGCCGAGGTCGAGGCGCACGGCGGTATGGCGCAGGCGATCTCGGAGGGCATTCCGAAGCTGCGCATCGAAGAGGCCGCCGCGCGGACGCAGGCGCGCATCGACACCGGGCAGCAGCCGGTGATCGGCGTCAACAAGTACCAGGTCGAAGAAGACCACGCGGTCGAGGTCCTCAAGGTCGAGAACTCGCGGGTGCGGGCCGAGCAGATCGAGAAGCTGGAACGGCTTCGCGCCGACCGGGATTCGGTTGCGGTCGAGCAGGCTCTAGCTGAATTGACCCGTGCGGCAGCGTCTTCCGAAGGCGGCATGGAGAACAACCTCCTCGCACTGGCCATCGACGCCGCGCGTGCGAAGGCCACCGTCGGTGAGATCTCCGACGCGCTGGAGAAGGTGTACGGCCGTCATCAGGCCGAAATCCGTACCCTGTCCGGTGTGTACCGTGACGAAGCAGGCAAGGCATCCAACATCGGCGCGGCCATCGCGTTGGTCGAGGAGTTCGGCGAGGCCGAGGGGCGCCGCCCGCGCATCCTGGTCGCCAAGATGGGCCAGGACGGGCACGATCGCGGCCAGAAAGTGATCGCGACGGCGTTCGCCGACCTGGGCATGGACGTCGACGTGGGCCCGCTGTTCCAGACACCCGAAGAGGTGGCGCGTCAGGCCGCCGACAACGACGTGCACATCGTCGGGGTGTCCTCCCTTGCTGCCGGTCACCTCACCCTGGTGCCCGCGCTGCGGCAGGCGCTGGCCGATGTGGGTCGACCCGACATCATGGTCATCGTCGGCGGCGTGATCCCGCCCGGCGACTTCGACGAGCTCTACGAAGCCGGTGCCGCGGCGATCTTCCCGCCCGGCACCGTCATCGCCGACGCGGCCATCGATCTGCTGAAGAAGCTGGGCGCGTCGCTCGGGCACGAGATCGGCGGCGGCGCACAGGCATGAGCGGTCAGCGCCCGGAGGCGGCAGCCTGCGTAACCACCGACGGCGTCCGAGCATGCCGCATCGGAACAGTATGAGCGACGGCACACAGACGGCTGGGGGTGCCGACGCGCACCCTCGGCTCGGAACCACCGCGGGCGTCGGCTCGCCACGCAACGAAGGGCGCACCGCTGTGGGTGTCCGCCGCACGATCGATGTCGACGCGCTCGCCGCGCAGGTCCGAGCCGGTGAGCGGTCGGCGCTGGCGCGCGCGATCACGCTGGTCGAATCGACTCGCTCCGATCACCGGGAACTGGCGCAGCAGTTGCTGCTGAAGGTCGCGGCGGAGCCGGGTGGTGTCGTTTCGAACCGGGTCGGCATCACCGGTGTTCCGGGCGTCGGCAAGTCGACCTTCATCGACGCGCTCGGCATGTATCTCCTGGCCAAGGGGCATCGGGTCGCGGTTCTCGCGGTCGACCCGTCGTCGACCCGCACGGGCGGCTCGATCCTCGGTGACAAGACCCGCATGGCGCGGCTGTCGCTGGAAGCGGACGCGTTCATCCGCCCGTCGCCGACCGCGGGCACCCTCGGCGGCGTGGCCAAGGCGACCCGCGAGACGATCGTGCTCCTGGAATCCGCCGGATACGACGTGATCCTCGTGGAGACCGTCGGCGTCGGCCAATCCGAGGTGACCGTCGCCAATATGGTCGACGTGTTCTGCTTCCTCACCCTGGCCCGCACCGGAGATCAGTTGCAGGGCATCAAGAAAGGTGTGCTGGAACTCGCCGAACTCGTCGCCGTGAACAAGGCCGACGGCAAACACGAGATCGAAGCCAAAGGCGCTGCCCGCGAACTGGCGGGCGCCCTGCGCCTGATCCATCCGCACGACGCGCTGTGGAAGCCGCCGGTGCTCACCATGAGCGGTCTGGAAGGCGTAGGCCTCGACAAGTTCTGGGACACCGTCCTCGACCACCGCCGAGTCCTCACCGACGCAGGCGAATTCGCCGAGAAGCGCCGCCGCCAACAGGTCGACTGGACCTGGACCATGGTCCACGACCAGATCCTGCGCCGCCTGGCGGACAACCCGAACGTGAAAGATGTTCGCGCACAGGTGGAATCGGCTGTCCGTGCCGGAACGCTCACCCCCGCGCTCGCCGCCGAACAGATCCTCACGGCCTTCGACCGGAGTTGAAGTGCCAGGCAGTAGCTGCTGTCGGCCCGGCTGTGTCGTGACGACGGTGATTGGTCGGAATTTTTAGCTCTCACATCGGAATTTGCGGATGATATTCCGATTTCCGTCACTTTGCCAGCTGTTGTCTGCGCCGATTTTCGAGGATCCTCGGAGGTGGACGCCGAGAGCTGACGGCCGAGGAGGTAAGTGATGACGATCTTCCGCACGAATCGGACCTTGAGCAGCGACAAGACGCCCGAACGGGCGATTCTCGGGGGCGACGGTCGCTGGCGGCTCACCTGGCTGCCGGAATTCGGTCTGACGTCGGATCAGGCGATATCCGGACTGAGGCTGGACGAAATCCTCAGCGACCCGGCCCTGGTCCACGACCGGATGGCGCTCGCGGAGGCCACCACCTGCGCCGACCGCATCGGCATCATCCTCGAACTCGCGATGGTGCGACTCTGGAAGCGGATGAGCACCGCCATCGCGCTCTGCGGGTTCGTGGCGACCCGATGGGGTCGACTCGCCTGACCGGGCTACAACCAGCGGATACGCCGGAAAACGATGATCAGTGCCGTGCAGATGGCGAGCATGACGAACATCGTGGCGGGGTAGCCCCAGGACTGGTGGAGTTCGGGCATGTGATCGAAATTCATACCGTAGATGCCGGCGATCATGGTGGGCACCGCGAGGATGGCGATGGACGCGGAGATCTTGCGCATGTCGGTGTTCTGCTGCACGGCGATCTTGGCCACGGCCGCGCCGACCAGCGTGGTGAGGGTTTCGTCGAGGTCGTTGATGCGTTCGGCGACACCGCTGTGGTGGTCGGCGACATCGCGCAGGTAGCGGCGCACTTCCTTGGGCAGGGGAGTGCGCGGTGCGGTGAGGGTCTGTAGCGGGCCCGCCAGCGGGCGCACGGCGCGACGCAGCTCGACGATTTCGCGTTTGAGCTGGTAGATCGCCTCGATGGGGATCTTGCTGCGTGGGCTGAAGAGCTCCTCTTCCATCGACTCGACATCGAACTCGACCGCCTGCGTGACGTCGATATAGGAGTCGACGACGTGATCGGCGATCGCGTGCAACACCACGCCGGGTCCGAGTGCGAGCCGCTCGGGTTCGGCTTCGAGCCGGTGCCGAACCGCGGTGAGTTCGTTGTGCTCACCGTGACGAACGGCGACAACGAAATCGGCGCCGAGGAAAACCATGATCTCGCCGGTCTGCACGATCTCGCTGACCGTGTGCATATCGTGCTCGACGTAGGCGACGGTCCGCATCACGGTGACCATGGTGTCGTCGTAGCGTTCGAACTTCGGGCGTTGCTTGCCGGTGACAGCGTCCTCGACCGCGAGTTCGTGCAGGCCGAAGGTCGCGGCGATCTCGCCCATCTGATGCAGGTCCGGTTCGAACAATCCGATCCACACGAAACCCGTACCGCGACTGCGGATCTCGGCCAGTGCGGTCTCGGGGGTGAACCGGCCGGGCAGTCGCTCGCCGCCGAGGTAGGCGGCGCAGTCGATGATGGCGCGCGCGGTCGGAATCGAGGGCTTCGGTACCACCTCGACACGGCGCCTGCTGCGGGACAACAACGGAGAACCCGCCATCACCGACCCGAAACTACGGCGAGCAGCGGGGACGGCGTTCGGCTCGTCGACCATCATCCACCCCGCTCTCTATCGTGGCGCAGCATCCCACGGCGGTGAATGCCCGCGCAACCGGACCAGGGGTTGCGCAGATTGCCGCGAGCGTGAATACTTAGGCATGTGCCTAAGTATTTGAGTGGCGAACCGGTCGGAGGGCTCGACAGTGTCTTTCGGGCATTGGCCGATCCGACTCGTCGCGCGATCGTCGAACGGCTGGCGCGTGGTCCCGCCTCGGTGTCGGATCTCGCCGCACCGTTCGACGTCGCGCTGCCGACGATCGTTGGGCACCTGAAGGCACTGGAGGCGGGGCAACTCGTCAGCTCGGCCAAAATCGGCCGCGTGCGCACCTACCAGTTGGTGCCGGATGCCTTCGGGACGGCGATCGACTGGCTGCACCGCCAACGTCCACCCGCGCAACGGCAGGTGGACAGGCTCACGGCACTACTCGTGGAATCAACCAAAAACTCAGAGGGAGAACAGCAATGACCGACACGGTGACCCGCTCCATCAACCACGCCCAGTTCACCATCGAGCGCGAGGTGCCCGTGGCGCCCGCCGTCGTCTTCCAGGCCTTCGCCGACCCTGCCGTCAAGGCGAAGTGGTTCGGTGGCGAGGAAGGTTGGGAGCAGGGCGAGGTCTCGGTCGACTTCGAGGTCGGCGGCCGCGAGATCAACGAAGGCACCTTCCAGAAGAAGATGACCTCCCGTTTCGTCGCCACCTACACCGACATCGTCGATAACGAACGCCTCGTCTACACCTACGACATGTGGATCAACGGCGCCCACATCTCCACCTCGGTGGCCACCTGGGAATTCGAACCGATCCCCACCGGCACCAAGCTCACCCTCGTCGAATTCGGTGCCCACCTCGACGGTTTCGACACCGGCGCCCAGCGCGAAGAGGGCACCCGCGACCTCGTCGACGCCCTGGTGAACTACCTCACCCAGGCCTGAGCAGGTCGCTAGCGGCCGACGCAGTCGATGATCGGCGGGGGATAGTCCGCCGGATCGACGTGCTCGCTCCACGGACGGTGAATACGCGCCCCGGGCAGGTGCGCCAGTTCGGGCAGCCACCGCCGCACGTAGGTGCCGTCGGGGTCGTAACGGGCGGCCTGGCGCAGGGGATTGAGGACCCGGTTGGGGCGGGTGTCGGTGCCGGTGCCCGCGACCCACTGCCAGTTGAGCTGGTTGTTCGCGAGGTCGGCGTCGACGAGCCAGCGCAGGAAATGTGCCGCGCCGGCCCGCCAATCCTGTTGGAGTGACTTGGTGAGGAAGCTGGCCGCGATCAATCGCGCTCGCCCCGGCAGCCAGCCTTCGGCGCGGAGTTGCCGCATCCCCGCGTCGACGATCGGGTAGCCGGTACGTCCGTCTCGCCAGGCGGCGACGACCTTTTCGTCCTCGGGGCCGGGACTCACACGGGTGCGGTAGTCCGACCACGCGGCATCGGGACGGGCGGCGAGCACCTGGTGGTGGAAGTCGCGCCAGGCCAGCTGCCGGACGAAGGCGAGGCCGCCGTCGGTCGACGGATCGACCCGGCTCACCACCTCGGTGGGCGACACGCAGCCGAAGTGGAGGTAGGGCGAGAGTCGGGAGGTGGCGTCGGCGGCGAGCTGGTCGTTGTCGCGGGCATAGTCGGCGATCGGGCCGTCGAGCCAGTCGTGCAGCAGCGCACGTCCGGTGGTCTCCCCGCCGACCCGCAACTGTGGCGACGGCTCGCCCGAGCTCAGATCCTGTGCGGTCGGCAGCGTCTCGCTCCGGATCTGCGGCATCACCAGTGATCGCGGCGCCGGGAGCGGGGTGCGGTGACGGTCCGCACTCCAGCGCCGGAAGTAGGGGGTGAAAACAGCGAAATGATCGCGCCCCGTCGACGGGACGAGCTCGGCGGAAGTGGCTGTGACAGAACCGGAATGACATTGCACAGTGATGTCGGGGAGCTGACGCAGCGCCTTCTCGCGCTCACTGCTGTAGCGGCTGACATCCTCGGCCAGGTGCACGCTGGCGGCACCGGTCACCCGCACCACTCGCTCGACTTCGTCGATCACCGCGCCGCGCCGCACGATCAGCGCACCGCCAAGCGCACGCAATTCCTTGTCGAGTTCGGCCAGTGCGGCGGCGAGGAAATGCGCGCGATTGGGTGGGCAGCGATCGGGCACCAGTGCCTCATCGACGACGAACAGCGGCACCACCTGGTCGGCCTCACGGGCGGCGGCGGTGAGCGCCGGATTGTCGTGCACGCGCAAGTCGCGAGTGAACAGGGCGATGGCGACGGTCATCGCGCGCACAGGGGCGCCACACCCTCGCGTCCGCCGGTCGTGGGTGAGGTGAGATAGAGGCAGGGGTCCTGACCGGCGATCTTGATCGCCTCGTCGACCTGCTGCCAGGTGGCATCGTCGAGTGCCGGGGTGCGGGCGAGGACGAAACCGGAGAGCCTGCTCGGCGAGGTGATCAGAGCCCACGAATAGTCCGGGCCGAGCGCGGTCACGATGTAGTTGGTCGGTCCCTCCCGCCCGTCCTGGCCGGGAACGCCCGGAAAGCTCACGTGCAGTTGGGCGTTCGTGACCGGATCGTTCACGGTCGCGGTGCCGCGGATCTCGTCGACACCGCCGGTCCAGGTGTGGCAGCGGTTGAAGACGCCGACGTCACCGTACGGGTCGAGGGTGTAGGTCGCGGTGGTGTCACGCGCGCAAGTGAGGTTGAACGGCTGCGGCACCGCCGCGAGCTGATGCCATTCGCCGAGATAGCGGTCGAGCTGGAGAACGGGCACCGGCGCGGGTGGTTCGGCGGCCGCGGTGCCCGTGACGGCGAAGCCGACGGTGATCAGCAGGGCGGTGGTCCACGGGCCGAAACGGGTGCGCACAGGAACTCCTCACGGTAGGTGGTGCCCCCACCCTAACATCAAACGATGCACTAGCGATGCATGACATGGTTCGGTGGTCCCTCGGCATCGGCGGGTTGCCGACGCGCGCGGGCCGGGTCGTGACGCCCCTGTGAGGGCATTCCGGGCAGAATGAAACGATGCCCGCCGGTTCTGCTCCCGAATCCGCCGCGGCCGGATTCACGGTGCGCGCGGTGGCCGACCGTCTCGGCATCCCGACCGCGACCCTGCGCAGCTGGAATCGCCGCTACGGCATCGGCCCGGCACAGGACCGGCCCGGGCGCCATCGCCTCTACTCCGGCACCGATATCGCTGTGCTCGAGCACATGCTCGAGTTGATCGGCGGCGGCGCGAGTCCTGCGGGGGCAGCCGCGGCGGCGCGTGGGCCCGTACCGGTCCTCGGTGACCGCGTCGGCCTACTCGATGCGGCGTTCGCGCTGGACACCACCACCGTCTGCGTCCTGCTGGACGCCCACGTGCGGGCTCATGGCGTCGTGCAGACCTGGGAGACCTTGTGCCGCCCGGCATTCACCGACATCGTCGCGCGGCAGGGCGCCGGTGAGGGATGTATCGACGTCGAGCACCTGCTGTCGTGGTCGATCGCGGCGGTCGTGCAGCAGGTGAAACCGGCGCGCAGCAGTGCGCCCGTGTTGCTCGCGTGCACGAGCGGCGAAACGCATTCGCTCCCACTCGATGTGCTGCGTGCGGCGTTGGCGCAGGCCGGGGTCGGTGCGCGCATGCTGGGTGCCGACGTGCCGACCGTCGCGTTGTCCGATGCGCTCGCCCGGCATTCGGACGAGGCCTCGGTGCTGCTGTGGTCGCAACGTGAGTCGACCGCGTTGACTTCGGCGGTGCTGGCTTGCGCAGGAGCCGGTGCACGGGTGCTCGTCGGCGGGCCGGGATGGGATGTCGTGATGCTGCCCGACACGGTCGAGCGGATCGGTAGCCTGGCGGCCGCGGTCGACGCACTGCGCTGAATGCCTTCGGGCGCAGTGCGTTTGCACCTGTGTAGTCGCGTTCCCGGCGGTGCGAGATCAGGCGGGGCCGTCTTCGCGCAATGCATAGGCGATGCGTTGCGCGAACGGTCGACTCGAAGTCGATGAACGTGCACCGTTCGCCTGCGCCGACCGGCGTGGTCAGCTCCCGGTTCGCCCGAGCAGGTGGCGCAGCGTCTGCTCCAGCCCCTCGGTTCGAAAGGTGTGCCCGGCTTTCATCAACCGGGTCGGCGTCACCCGCTGACTCGCCTCGGCGAGTTCGCGCGCACCCTGCCTGCCCAGCAGTATCGCGGGACCGAAGCCGGGGACCGGCAGCAGTGCCGGGCGATGCAGCACTCGCGCCAGCACCCGGGTGTACTCGCTGTTGCGAACTGCCTGTGGCGCAACAGCATTGACCGGTCCACGCAGGGTGTCGTCCCACAGCGCGCGGTGGTAGACATCGACGAGATCGTCGATACCGATCCACGACAACCATTGTCGGCCGTCCCCGATCCGCCCACCGAGCCCGGCGCTGAACAACGGTCGCAGCAACCGCAGGGTGCCGCCGCGCGGAGACTGCACGATGCCGGTACGCACCCGTACCACGCGGACGCCACCCACCGCGGCGGGTTCGCAGGCGTCCTCCCACTGCTCGACCACCTCGGCCAGGAACCCGTCACCACGCTCGGACTGCTCGGTCAGCGTCTGGTCGCCGCGGTCGTATCCGTAGTAGCCGATGGCCGAAGCGCACACGAAGGCGTCGACCCCCGAGGCGGCGGCGAGCTCGGCCAGCCGCCGGGTCGGCTCGATCCGGCTGTCGGCGATCGCTCGTCGATGCGCGGCGGTGAACCGTCCGGCGATGGACTCCCCGGCCAGATGCACGACGGCGTCGACGTCGGCGAGCAGGTCGGCGGCGGGCGCGGCGGGGTCCCATTGTCGTTCGTCGGGATGACGTGGTGCATGGCGGACCAAACGCACCACCCGGTGCCCGCCGGTGCTGAGGAAGGCGCTCAGCGCGGAGCCGACCAGGCCCGACGCGCCGGTCATCGCGATCGTCGCCGACTGCCAGCCGGACTCCGCCGCGCGCAGGTGGGCGGCCAGATCGTTCGTCAGCTGGCGGTAGCGGTAGTCGAACATCGGCCGCAACACCGACTCCGGAATCGGTGTCCGCACCCGATCGATCACGCGGGTGTGCGTGTCGTCGATCTCGGCGAACTCGTGGACGTGGTGCCACGGCAATAGCCGGGCGACCGGCAACGAGGCTGGTCCGTCCGCCGCGACGGCGTCGGCGAACCGCTGCGGCGGTCGATACTGCTCGGGGTCGTGCCGCGCGACCCAGCGCAGTCCGCCGGGCAGGCCGAGCACCGCTCGCCCGGTGGCCAGTGAATCGGCCTCGGAGAGGAGGGTGACCGGCTGCCACGGTGGCGCCAGGCGTGTGAAGGCGCCACGGCGAGCGAACCAGGCGAAGACGTCGGCCCTGGGTGTGGCGACGATGTCAGAACACTCGATGCCCATGACTCGACTGTAGTCACAACCGCGATCTATGAATCGCTAGCGCATCGAATTCCATCAGTGGTGGCCCATGCCGCCCATACCCGGCTGCGCGGTCATGTCCATCTGCATGGGAGCGGGTTGCTGTCCCGGGGCCAGAACCAGGAATTGGCCCATCATGCCCTTGTCCTCGTGGTGGAGCAGGTGGCAGTGGAACATGTACGGGTAGGTGGGATCGGTGTGGTCGGCGAAGTGCATGGCCAGGGTGTAGGTGGCGTCGAGAGTGGTGTACACGGTGTCCTTCCAGCCGGAAAGGGCTGGGGGAGGGGGCTTTCCGTCGATGGCCAGAATCTGGAACTGGACGTCGTGGACGTGGAAGTTGTGCGGCCAGTTGTCCTTGTTGCGGACGGTCCAGACCTCGGTGGTGTCGACGGGGATCGTCATGTCGATGCGGTTCATGTCCATGCGGCGGTTGTTGATCATGAACCACTGCAGTTCGAACGCGCGGGTCGGCGCGGTGTTCGCGGCGGCGAGCGCGCGCATCGGGATCAGGGCCGCGGGAACGGCTGCCGAGGTGCGCAGCGAGTCGGTGGCACGCAGTGTCAGGATGTCGAAGGTGTCGTCGAAACCGTATTCGGCGACATTGTCGAAGCCGCGCCGTTCGGTGATCGGTAGGGACCGTAACGTGACGTTCTCGCCCGCGCGCATGGTCACCACCAGTTCGGCACGTTCGCCGGGACTGAGTTGAATCGTGTTCAGGGCAACGGGTTTCGTGAGTAATCCGCCGTCGCTGGCGATGAGCTGGAACTCTCTGCCATCTGCGAAGGCCAGGTTGTACAGGCGGCCCGACGAACCGTTGAGAATGCGCAACCGGACCCGCTCGGTGGTGACGGGCAGGTGGGCGTCGGAAATGCCGTTGGTGATGATCGTGTCACCGAGCAGACCCATGTCGGTGGTGTCGGTTTCGTTGAGAGTGCCGTCCGCGTTGAAGCGGCGGTCCTGGACTACCAGCGGAATGTCGTCGATACCATAGTCTTTCGGCAGATCGAGGGCATTCGCCTCGTCGTCATCGATCAGGAACAGACCCGAAAGCCCCCGGTTGACGTGCTTTTCGGTGGCGCCGTGCGGATGCGGGTGATACCAGAGCGTCGCGGCCTGCTGCTGGATCGTCCACGTCGGTTCCCACGTCGCACCCGTCGCGATCATCTGATGCGGGCCGCCGTCGAACTTCGCGGGCAGGTGCATGCCGTGCCAGTGCACCGACGTGGGCTCGGGGAGGTCGTTGGTGATGGTGAACGCGACCTTCTCGCCGCGGCGGGCCCGCACGGTAGGGCCGAGGACCGAACCGCTGAAACCCCAGGTCGGGGTCGCGGAGCCGCGGACCATCTCGGTGACGCCTGTCTGGACCCGCAGGGTGAACCGCCGGACACCGTCGGAACCGACCGTCGACGGGGCCAACGGGGGGATCGGCAGCGGCCGCGTCGCCGCGGAACCGGCCGAACCGGGTGCCGAGGTGCGGATCGAACAACCCGCCGCGTACACCACCGGTGCCAGGGCGAGCCCGGTGAGAAAACCTCGTCGCGAGACCAACGTGCACTCCTTGTCTGGGGGAACCTCCAGCCTCGCGGGCCCAGGTCCGCGTCGACTCCGCCGAACAGCCGGACCCCAGCGCCCTGATTCCACCCGCGCGACCCTTGCGGCCGCGCCGATCGCGTGCTAGCGCCCGTCCGTCACCTACCGTGAGGACGTGATCGACACACATCGCGACTGGCGCGGGCTGTTGCGGTGGCTGCCGCTGGTGCTGATCCCGGTCCTGCTGCTGGCCAGCACCTACCCGGACCAGTACCGCGTGCCACCGCACTACTGGGTACTGGCGATGACAGCCGGGGTGGTGTTCCTGGCCGGCTCGCGATGGCCCTTAGCGGTCTCGCTCGCGCTGTCGGCACTGGCGGTGCCGATGCTGCGGACCGACGCCTGGGGTGTGTCGGGCCTGGTGCCCTACCTCGGGGCGGTGGCCCTGGTCGATGTGGTGGCGCGCACGCATCGGTGGTCGATCGTGGCCGTGGCGACGGCGGGATGGGCGGGCGCGGTCGCGCTCGGACGGGTCGGAGTGCACGACAACTCGGTCGGTCGGGCGTCCACGCTCGTCGAGGCCGCCGCGTATGTGGGACTGCCGTTGCTGCTCGGGCTGTATCTGCGCGGACAGCGCGACCTGGCGGAGAACCTGCGAATCCGCGCCGTCGAGGCGCAGGCGCGGACCCGGCTCGACGAACGCGCCGCGCTGGCCAGAGAACTCCACGATGTGGTCGCCCACCACATGGCTTCGATCATTCTGCGGATTTCGGTGGCCGGACATGTTGTGCGCGAGGCGGATCCGCGCGTCGTGACCGTTCTCGACGATGTGCGCGCCACGGCGGCCGACGCGCTCGCCGATATCCGCCGACTGCTCGCC
This sequence comes from Nocardia sp. NPDC058705, assembly GCF_042749305.1. Classification (NCBI taxonomy): domain Bacteria; kingdom Bacillati; phylum Actinomycetota; class Actinomycetes; order Mycobacteriales; family Nocardiaceae; genus Nocardia; species Nocardia sp. NPDC058705. The sequence continues at coordinate 187,509 of NZ_JBHYRN010000007.1, forward strand.
GCGCTGCGTGATCCGGCGCTCGGCACCGTCGCCATGGTCGAGGCCGACGCGGTCGCGACCGAGATCACGGCCGCGCTCACCCGGGTGCGCGCCGCCGGGTTCACCGTGACGGCAACCCTGGAAACCGACCTCGACCGGCTCGACGCCATCAGCAGGCTCACGTTGTTGCGGTTGGTGCAGGAATCGCTGACGAACGTGATGAAACACGCCGATCGTGGTGTGCCCGTGCGGTTCCGGGTCCACCGGCACGACGGCGGCATCGAACTCGAGGTCGTCAACGGCGGGCGCGAGACGGTGGCGCCGCCGGGACACGGCATCGTCGGCATGCGAGAACGGGCCGAACTCGCCGGGGGAACACTCACCGTCGGCGCCGAGGAGCGGAACTGGGTGGTGCGGGCATGGCTGCCCGACAGCACGCGAGCGGAGGAACTGTCGTGATCACGGTGCTACTCGTCGACGACCAGCGCCTCGTGCGCGCGGGCCTGCGGATGCTCATCGAGGACACCACCGACCTCACCGTCGTCGGGGAGGCATCCAACGGTGTCGAAGCGGTGCGGCTCTACGCCGAACTCGTCCCCGACCTCGTCGTCATGGACCTGCGGATGCCCGGCCTCGACGGTGTGGCCGCGACCCAGCAGATCCTCGCGTCGTCGCCGCGCGCGAAAGTGCTCGTGCTCACCACCTTCGACGACGACGAACACCTGTTCCCCGCGCTCTCCGCCGGGGCTGCGGGCTATTTCGTCAAGGACACCGAGCCCACCGTGCTGCTCGACGCCATCCGGCGCACGGTGGAGGGCGACCTGCTGTTCTCGCCCGCACTGCTGCGTCGCCTGGTCGACCGGGCACTAGCGGCGCCGTCGACACCGGTCCCCGTGCCGGACCTGACACCGCGCGAACTCGACGTCCTGCGCCTGGTCGCCGAGGGGTACGGCAACCAAGAGATCGCCGACCGGCTCCACCTCGGCGTGAGCACCGTCAAAACCCACGTCGCCAACCTGCTCGGGAAGACCGGCACCGACAACCGGGTCCGCCTCGCGGTCTACGCGGCCGAGGTCATCGGCCGCTGATCATGCGGATCGCGGTGTTCGGGGCTGGCGGGGCCGTCGGGAGTCGGGTGGTGGCCGAAGCGGTGTCGCGCGGGCACGAGGTGACCGCGGTGTCGCGTCGCGCGGTGCCGGTGCCGGACGGCGTGGGGTTGCGGATCGGTGACGCGAGCAAGGTGGACGACGTCGAAAGAATCAGTGCCGGGCACGATCTCGTGATCTCGGCGACCAGGCCCGCGGTGGGGCGCGAGTCCGAACTTCCTGTCGTCGCGGCGGCGATGCTCGACGGTGTCGCTCGCGGCGGCGTGCGACTGCTGGTCGTCGGTGGTGCGGCGACGCTGATGGTCCCCGGTACCGGGGCATCACTGAGCGAAACCTCGGATTTTCCGGCCGAACTCGCCGCGATCGCGCAGGCCTGCACCGATCAACTCGCGGCGTGCCGGGCGGATACGGCGGCGGACTGGACCTATCTGAGCCCGCCCGCGGAACTGATCCCCGGGACACGCACGGGTGATTACCGGGTCGGGGCCGACGAGTTGCTTGTCGACTCGAAGGGCGTGTCGTCGATCTCCATGGAGGACTTCGCGGTCGCGCTGCTCGACGAGGCGGAGCAGCCTGTCCATCGGCGTGCCCGATTCACCGTCGCGGCAAGATGATTCGTCGAAGTGGCCGTGGGGATACATCTCCTCAGAGGTCGAAGAGGGTAACCGCGTTGTTGTGGCACACATTGCGAATCCACTCGGTGCCGAGTTCCAATCGCTCGAGCGCGTTGATCGCCTCGGCGTAGGGGTAGGGGATATTGGGGAAATCGCTGCCGAAGAGAATGCGATCACCGAACCGGATCAGCCGGTCGCGTTCCTCCGGGGGATAGGGCGCGCCACCTTCGCTGAAATCGGTCCAGACCATCGTGGTGTCGAGATACAGCTGAGGGTACCGCTCGGCCAGGTCGAGGAATTCGCTGTATTCCGGGGTGCCCATATGGGCGATGATCAAGCGCAGAGTCGGAAAGCGGTGCAGCAGTTCGGCAATCGGGGCGGGACCGGTGAATTCGCCGGGCGCGGGACCGGATCCGCAATGGATGAGAACGGGGGTGCCCGATTCGGCGAGGATCGCCCACACGGGGTCGAGCAGGGGGCCCAGAGGTGAGAACGCGCCGACTTGGATGTGTACCTTGAAGACTCGCGCGCCCGCCTCGATCGCCGCGCGCACATAGCGGGGTGCGTCCGGCTCGGGGTAGAAGGTGGCGGTGTGTAGACAGTCGGGGGTGCGGGCGGCGAATTCGGCGGTCCAGGAGTTGAGCCACTCGCCCATGCCCGGCTTGTGCGGGTACACCAGCGAGGTGAAGGCGCGAACGCCGAAGTCGCGCAAGGTCTTCAGGCGCACCTGTTCGTCGTCGCGGTAGGTGATCGGCCACGGTCGGCCGGTGAGCGGCCCGGCGGCGTCGAAATAGGCCCACACCTTGCGCATCACCTGGTCGGGCATGAAGTGGGTGTGCACGTCGACGATCGCGGGCAGGTCGTATCGGGTGCGGAAATCGGCGAGGTAGGCGACGGTGTCTACGGTCATGACGGCTCCGGGTAGAGGCGGCGGGCCATGGCGCCGACGCGGGTGACGAGGCGTTCGAAGAACACGGCGGGGTCGGTGTCGATCACGATGTCGGCGTTGGGTTCGCGGCCCCACATGCCCGCCCAGTCGGCGACCGTGGTGGCGCGGGTGATGGTGCCCGCCAGCTCCACGTCGACGGTGGCAGGGCGGGTGATCGCCAGGGCGGGGTCCAGCGCGACCGCGGCGGCGAACGGGTCGTGCATGTGCGCGAGATAGCCGAGGTCGTACTGGTGGTGGAAGTCGAAGTAGAACCGCACCGCGTCGGTGAGATAGCGGATGATCGGATTGCTTGCCGCCGAACGGAATTCGGGGGTATCGCCCGCGCTCACCTGCTCGACCGGTGTGCTGTGTGCCGCGTGCGCGAGCTGTTCCAGGTGTTCGGGGAGCATCTCGATGGACTCGGTGATGTCGAGAGCGCAGACCAGGGGCCTGCGCTCCGGTGGGGCGGCGGAGAAGGCGTCGAAGACCTCCTTGGCCGCTTCGGGGTCGACGTGGATGTTCCACTCGTTGGTGGGTGTCGTGTTGCCGGGGTGGTTGTACGCGCCGCCCATGATGACCAGGCGGTGCAGCAGACGCGGCAGTTCGGGTTCGATCCGCAGGGCCAGCGCGAGATTGGTCAGCGGACCGGTGCACAGGCCGGTCACCTCGCCGGGGTTCGCGCGAACCAGGTCCACCCAGAGCTGAGCCGCCGACCGCGACGACAGTGAACGCGGTGAGACGGGCAGTTCGGCGTACCCGAGGCCCTGCGGGCCGTGGGTGTCCTCAGTGGTGCGCAAGGGAATGGCCAGGGGTTCGGCTGCGCCGAGTGCCACCTCGATCTCGGGTGCCCGGCCGAGGTCGAGCATCGCCAAGGTGTTGGCCGCGACCTGCGCCCCGTCGACGTTGCCCGCGGTGGCGGCGATGCCGATGATCTCGGCCTCGTCGGAGGCCAGCAGGTAGAGGATGGCCAGGGAGTCATCGATCCCGGTATCGACGTCGAGGATGATCTTCTGCGGCACGTCATCGAGGGTAGCCGCGGGCCCGCGCGGCCGGTCGGCGGGTCGATCAGTAGGTCGGGAGGGTGAATTCCTCGGTGTGGCCGAAGAAGACCTTCTTGGTGAGCGGGCGCATCGGCCGCGACATCATGAGCCGCACACTGGTCTTGGCCAGCCGCGTCAACAGCGGGGACTTGGGGATCATCATCGCCATCCCACCGCCGGGGATCTCCTTGGCCTTGTCGAGGAACGGCAAGATCTTGTCCTGGTAGCGCTGCTGCGCGTCGGCGAGATCGTCCGGGGTGGCGGCGATCTCGGCGGCCAGGATGTAGGCGCCGACAATGGCCATCGCGGTGCCCATGCCGCTCAGCGGGGAACCGCAATAGCCCGCGTCGCCGATCAGCGTGACCCGGCCGACCGACAGTTTCGGCACATCGACGCGGGCGACCTCGTCGAAATAGAAGTCGGGCGTGGAATCCATCGCCGCGAGGATGGCAGGGGCATGCCAGCCCGCATCGGCGATGGCCTTCCTGATGAGTGCGCGCTGGGCGTCGACATCGCGGCGCAGCGCGGGGTCGACCTCGGTGCGGACCGTGATGATCGCTTTGGCCGTGCTCGGGTCGGCGTCGGGCCGGATACCGAGCATGGCGCCGGGAATCAAGCGCATGCTGAACCAGCCGGGCTCGACATCGGCCGGCTTCGGCATGGTGAAGAACGCGCCGTAGCCACCGAGGTTGGTGCTGAACTGCTCCTCGGGTCCGAAGACGAGTCGCCGCGTCGCCGAGTGCACGCCGTCGGCGCCGATCACCAGGTCGAATCGCTCGGCGCCACCGGAGGCGAAGGTGACGTCCACGCCGGTGTCGTCCTGAACGACCTTGTCGATCCACTCGCCGTAGCGGTAATCGAGCTGACCGTCGTCGGCGGCCGCCACCGCATCCAGGAGTACCTGGTTCAGGTCACCGCGGGTGATCTCGATTTCGGCGACAGCGCCCTGCCCGTCGAAGTCCTCCATCGCCATCCGGGCGTAGATCTTGCCGTCGTCGTCGATGTAGGACATCCCGCGCTCGTCGAGCTGATACTTCGCGATGCCCGCCATCAGACCCATTCGCTCGGCGGCCTCCTTGCTCGGGCCACGCAGATCGACGGCCTGGCCACCGGGGCGGGGGACCGATGCGCGCTCGACGACGGTGGTCCGAATGCCGTTGCGCAGCAGCTGGAGTGCGACCGCGTTGCCCGCGATACCGCCGCCGGAAACGAGAACGTGCAGGGGGCTGGTGGTGCTCATGATGGTGCATCCCGTCTGATGTACGAATGTCTTAGACATATGTCTAACAGAGGTTGACACGGATGTCTAGAACAAATGTCTTAGACGCTCGGGTAGGCTGCTGAGCATGGGTAACAGAGAAGATCTTCTGGCGGGGGCGCGCAAAGTGATCCTGGAGCGTGGGGTCGCGAAGACGACCGCGCGCGATATCGCCGCCGCGGCGGGAGTGAGCCTGGCCGCGATCGGCTACCACTTCGGGTCGAAGGACCGCCTCGTCACCGAGGCGTTGAGCGAGGCGCTCGGCGACTCCATGGGCGAGGCGATGAACGAGCTGATCGCCGCGGGTGCCGGGAAGTCACCCATGGAGGGGCTGGCTCAGCTGTGGAACGGGATGCCCGCGGTGTTCGCGGACAATCACGAGGCGATGCTGGCCAGCCTGGAAAACATCGTGCGGATCGTGCGCTCCGACGACGCGCGGGCCCAGTTGGGTGACCAACTCGCCGGTGCGTACACCGACCTCGCGGCCAATGTCGCCGCGGCCCATCCCGAACTCGACCCGGAGCAAGCCGCCGTGATCGGGCGAATGTACTTCGTGCTCGCGCAGGGACTCGCGATCCTGTGGTTGCTGGATCCGGGGGCGGTGGCCGCCGACGGCGATCAGCTCGCGACGGCGGTGCGGGCGCTGGCGGGGAAGTGACCGGGGCTGGTCACGCGGGGTGGTAGTGGTCGGGTGCTTCCACCCAGAACGGCTGCGCCGAACCGTAAGGTGGTGCGGGCCAGCGGAAGTCGTCGTAGTCGGCGAATGCCGGTGCGGCTGTGACCAATTCGCTGTGCGTAACGGTCGATCCCGGGTCGGGCGGCGTCGCGACGGGGTGTGCGGGGGAGCGGTCGTCGGCGGCCAGCAGCCAGGATGCGGTGCGGGCCAAGGAAACCCGGACCGTTCGGCCGAAGCCGTCGGCCGCGCGAGCCAGCAGGGCATCCATGACACTCGCGGCCAAAAGATAGCCCGAACTGTGGTCGAGAGCCTGGGCAGGTAGTGCGCCGGGATGGTCCGGTGTGCCTTCGAGAAGCGAAATACCGGATGCCGCTTGGACGATGCTGTCGAAACCACGACGATCACCCCACGGTCCGCTCGTCCCCCATGCGGAGACGGAGGCCTCGATCAAACCGGGACCGCGGTGCACACCGGCTGCGGCCAGCGCGCCCGGGCGATATCCGGTGACGAGCACGTCCGCCGCGGCGAGGAGATCCTCGAAGGTGGCGAGGTCGGTGCGCAGGTCGAGCAGAGTGGAACGTTTGCCCTGGCAGGTATCGGCGAACTGCCAGTCGATCTCGGGGAGCTGCGGTGGGTCGATGCGCAGGACGTCGGCGCCGAGCAGGGCCAGCGTTCGGGTGGCGACCGGGCCCGCTAGGACGCGGGTGAGGTCGAGGACGCGAATACCGGTCAGCGGTCGGTCGGTGGTGGGCGCTGTCGACGGGACGGCGATGCCGAGTCGATCCGGCCCGTGCCCGGCTGCTGGCGCCGTACTGGTGTTGGATCGGTGGTCGTCGCTCGCCGGGTCGGGCGCAGCGGTGGCCGACCGGCGGTCCTCGCGCACGTTCATCGCGACCAGTGGGCCGACGGCAGCGGCACGGCCCATCGGACTGCTCGCCCACTCGTCCTCGGCGCGAACCCGGGCTGCGATCGCACCGGCCGCGGCGGCCGCGTCTTCGACCTCGGCGCCCTTCATCGCGGACAGCCGGGCGCTGAGCTGGGCGGCGTCGCTGTCGGCCGACAGCTCGAGGGCCCGCAGGATCCGCTCGCGATGATGCGGGTAGTTGGCATGCGTACGAACCCAGCCGTCGGCGGTGCGGAAGAAGCCCGAGAACTCGGCGAAGGCCGACGGTGCGTTGCCGTCGCGGCGGAACAGTCGCTCGCTGCTGAATGCCGCGCTGACCCGGTCGGCATCGAGGTGGATCGCACGGGTGGACAGGCCCTGCGCGGCCCGAACCCGGTTGGCGGCCGCACTCGCCGCCGCGACCGAGCCCGCCGCGAGCGCCCACACCGGTAGGGTGGCCGCCAGTCGCGCATCGGGGTCCGGCACGTCGGCCTCGCCCGACGGCGGGATTCCGAGTCCCGTCTCGTAGGCGTGGACGAGCTGCTGCGCGGTGGTCACACCGATCAGCCTAGTTGCGGTGATGACGGTGAGGAGTGTGATGTGGGCGTGAATACGGCTGCGACGGAGTGGGTTCGGATCCTGCGACCGGGCACGGCGGCAGGTGGGCGGCTGACGTGTTTTCCGCCGGGCGGGGGATCGGCGACCTTCTATCGGGAGCTGGCCCGGCACATCGGCGCGGGCATCGAAGTGACGGCGGTGCAGTATCCCGGCAGGCAGGACCGCCTCGACGATGCGACGATCACCGACCTGCGTGTGCTCGCCGACCGGATCGCCGCGGATCTCGCGCGTCAGCCGGGAGCGGGCCGTGTGCTGTTCGGGCACAGCATGGGCGCGACCGTGGCCTACGAGACCGCGCTGCGCCTTGCCGCCGCCGGACAACCGGTGCACGCGCTTGTCGTATCCGGCCGTCCCGCACCGGAATTCGTCGAAACAGCCCGCCTGCACCAGGCATCGGATGCCGCCCTCATCGACGACCTCGAACGGCTCGCGAACGACCCGGCACCGGTGCGGCTGCTGCGCACCGAACCGGGACTGGCCGATCTCGTGCTGCCCGCCGTCCGCGCCGACTACCAGGCGGTCGAAACCTATCGGCACCAGCCGGGACCGCTACTGAGCTGCCCGGTCGTCGCGCTGGTGAGTACCGAGGACCCGACGACCACCGTGGCACAGGCCGAACAGTGGCGTGCGGTCACCGACGGGCCGTTCAGCCTGCGCACCTTCAGCGGCGGACACTTCTACCTCGACGAACAGCACGCCGCGGTGGCGCAGGAGATCACGCGGCACGTGAACTGAGTCGGCGCTGGTGCAAGCGCGCGTAGCCCAGCCACGACACGAGCACCGCCAGCGCGGCGAGCGCGCGGACCAGGCCGACCGCGCTGTCGGGGTAGATCACCCCGGTCAGGTAGTAATCGATGAAGCCGGCTTCTGGTAGCTCACTCACCCCCGCCTGCCTGCGCGCCCAGTTCTCGGCGAAAGTCAGCGGGCAGTGGAACCCGATCAGGACGGTGCCGAAACCCCACGCCACGGCCAGCGCGTGCAGGCCGATGGTGCGAGGCCACCGCCACGCGAGGAAACCACCGGCGACCACGTACGCGATGAACGCGACGTGGGTGACGGCGAGAACATCGGCCAACACCCGGAACGGCACCTATTCAGGATATGTACCAGTTCCCCGAGTCGGAATCATGATCATGATTCCGGTTCGGCATCGCTTGGGTCACCAGGGCGAAGGCCGGTAATCCTTCAGGAAGCAGCCGTACAGGTCGATACCGGCCTCACCCTGCACGATCGGGTCGTAGACGCGGGCGGCGCCGTCGACGAGATCAAGGGGGGCGTGGAAGCCCTCCTCGGCGAGGCGGACCTTCGTGAAATGCGGGCGCTCGTCGGTGATCCAGCCCGTATCGACCGCGGTCATCAGGATCGAGTCGGCCTCGAACATCTCCAGCGCGCTGGTGCGGGTGAGCATGTTCAGCGCGGCCTTGGCCATATTCGTGTGCGGATGCCCCGGGCCCTTGTAGCCGCGGCCGAACTGGCCTTCCATCGCGGAGACGTTCACCACGTACTTGCGCCTGCCCGCCGCGGCGGCCAGCGCCGGACGCAACCGCGACACCAGGATGAACGGCGCGACCGAATTGCACAGCTGCACTTCGAGCAGCTCGGTGGCCTCCACCTCGCCGACGGTCTGCACCCAGCTGTTGGTGTGCGCGAGATCGGGGACGAGACCACCGGCATCGATGGCCACGCCCGCCGCGATCCGTTCCGGGGTGGCCGAACCGGCGACCAACGCGAGTTCGGCCACATCGACGGCCGACAGCGACGGCGTGAGCGAGGCGGTGAGCGCGGTCGGGTGGGCCTGCATGGTCTTACCGAAGGTGACCATCTCCGGCATGACGCCCGCGGGCAGCGGCGCGGTCTCGGCGTCGACCAGGGCGCTGTAGGCACCGGCCGATCGGCGCACGGTCTGGGCCGCGTTGTTGATCAGGATGTCGAGGGGGCCCTGCGCGGCGACGTCGTCGGCCAGCGCCACGACCTGGGCGGGGTCACGCAGGTCGATGCCGACGATGCGCAGCCGGTGCAACCAGTCGGCGCTGTCCTCCATCGCAGCGAAGCGACGGATCGCGTCGTTGGGGAAGCGGGTGGTGATGGTGGTGTGCGCACCGTCGCGCAGCAGGCGCAACGCGATGTACATGCCGATCTTGGCGCGGCCACCGGTGAGCAGGGCGCGCTTGCCGGACAGGTCGGTGCGGGCGTCGCGCTTGGTGTGGCTCGAGGCGGCGCACTCGGGGCAGAGCTGGTGGTAGAACGCGTCGACCTGGGTGTACTTCTGCTTGCAGATGTAGCAGGGGCGCGCCTTGAGCAGGGTGCCCGCGCTCGCGCCGGAGGTGGCCGAGCTGATCGGGATGCCCGCGGTCTCGTCGTCGATGCGCTGCGGGGACCCGGTCGCCGTCGCGGCGATGACCGCGCGGTCGTTCGAGGAGATCTGCTCCCTCGCCTCGATGCGGCGGCGGTGCTTGAGCTTTTTGAACATGTGCCCGACCGCGCGCTGCACGGCGATGGAATCGGGGTGTTCCTTCTCCAACTGCCCGGCACGCTCCAGCACCCGCAGACAGGTCGCCAACTCATCCGGATCGATCATGTTCTCGGTCATCGGGGAGTGCGACATTCCTTCGTGCGACAGCGGTGGACGACATCTATTGTCGCATTGGCCGCGCGAGCGACCCGCTGGGTATCGTGATGGACCGTCGCCGCAACCGCGCGACGGCTATCGACCTCGACGGAGCACCGCGATTTCCCCGCTGGACACCGACACCGCAGACGCGCCGCGCAGGCGCAGGCTCGAACCCGACGAGCGACGCGCGCAGATCCTGGCCTGTGCCATCGACATGTTCGGTGAGCGGCCCTACGCGGCGGTGTCGACCGCGGAACTGGCCCAGCGTGCGGGAGTGGCGCGCGGCCTGATCAACCACTACTTCGGCAACAAACGCGACCTGTATCTGGCGGTCGTGCGGCGCATGGTGACACTGCCCCGTCAGGACAAAGTGTCGATTCCCGACGGCACAGCGGGCGAGCGGGTCGACGCGATCGTGGGCTGGCTCCTCGACACCATCGCCGAACACGGCACCACCTGGGTGAAGGTCACCAGCCACGAGGGCGTCGGGGACGACCCCGAGGTGCAGCAGATCCTCGACCAGGCCGACGATGCCGCCGCCGAACGCATGCTGGTGATGATCGGCCGTGCCGATCTGGCAGACAGTGCGTCGTTGCGTGCGCTGGTCCTCGCCTACGCGGGCCTGGTCAAAGTCGCCGGACGCGAATGGATCACCCGCGCCACGCTCACCCGCGCACAGGTGCATCAGCTGCTGGCCGACACCTTGCTCACGATGATCACCGTGACGATTCCCAGCGTGCTGACCACCGAGCCGGTGGCGGGCGACCGCTAGGAATCGAGCGCGCGTCCCGAGTGTCGCATCGCGACGTCGGCGGCACTGTAGCGCTGCGGCCCGGCATGGCCCGGCGCGTGGCCGGTGCGGCCGAGCGCCTGTTCGATCTTCTTCTCGCGGTGATGCTCGAACATCAGCGCGCCGACACCGCCGCCGAGGAAGAACAGCGTCAGTGTCGCGGCCACGATGGCCCATCCGGTGTGCTCGGTGCCCGCCGCGACGAGGGTGCAGGCAAGGCCGACGACGCCGATCGCGCACATGATGATGCCGGGGACGTTGTAATCGTCGGCCAGGAGATCGCCGGCCTGGGCATGCCAGGGCCGGTCTGCCGGAGACGTGCTGTGGGACATGGAGTCCTCCTCGCGAGCTCGGGGTGCGCGCAGTGGTTCACGTGGTGATCAGCATGAACCTGTTTCGGCAGGAGGTGCAAAGATGTTTGCCGGTTCGTTACTGGGTGGGTGGTGGCAGGATCGCACGTTATGTCACTGTGACCCTATTTCGCGTTTGAGCTGTCATAGCGGGCTCCGAGTCCCTATTCTCGTCGCGTAACCCGGCGTCGCACCTGTTTAGTTGTGCGCCCGGGGAGATCGGAGAGGGACCCGGGGTTGATGGCACGGTACGAGGAATGGGATGACGACCCCGAGCATGAAGCCGATGATCGGCGGTGGGACGGCCAACGGTGGCCACAGGTGAGCGCTGACGGTGCGGTCGGGGGTCGGGGCCGGGATCAGCCGCGCGTGAATCCGTACGCGATGGTGGCGCTCGCCGCCGCGCTGGTGGTGCTGTTCCCGATCGCGATCGTGTTCGGGCTGTTGTCGTTCGGGCATCCGCGTGGGCGGGGGATCGCGGTGCTGGCCTTGCTGCTCGGCATCTCCGAGGCGGCGGTCGCGGTCGCGATCGGGCTCGCGGTGTTCGGCGGGCTCGATGTGTCCGTGCCGGCGCTGGCGCAGTCGCAGTCGGTGACCACGACACCGCTGCCGGTATCGGTCACCTCCCACAGCACGCCGACGGCCACCGAGACCGTGCCGGTGACGAGTTCCGTGGAAAAGGCGACTGTCGTCGAGAAGGGCACGGAGTGCGCCGCGGAGAAGGCGGGCCTGCTCGGTGTCGCGGCAGACGGTGCAACATTGCTGTGCCTGCGGGGAGCGAAGGGTTATGCCTGGTCGGGGCCGTTCCGGGTGTCGGGGTCGTACTACACCGCGGGGGCGAAATGCGATCCTTCGGTGGACAAGTCGGGCCGCACCTCCGACAATCACGCGCTCGTGTGCGAGGGCAAGGGCAGTGCCGCGGTCTGGTCGCCCTGGACCAGCGAGTAGGGCTCAGTCCTTCTTCGCTCGACTCGGTTGCACGCGCGGCGGCTCGTTCGGCATCTTCGGATACTGCGGTGGCCACGGTGCGTCCATCAGTCCCGCAGCCATATCGCGTTCTGACATCTCGAGAAGCCGTTCGATCGACTGCGGTGCCCGGTTCGCCCACGGATCACCTGATTCGGCAAGGCGTGCGGGCACGGTGGCGAGGGTGAGTTCGTCGGGGACGACGGTGGCGAGTTCGGCCCAGGCGATCGGCGTCGACACCTGACCGCCGACCTTCGGCCGCACCGACCAGGCACCGAACACGGTTTTGTGCGGTGCGTTCTGGTTGTAGTCGATGAACACCCGCGAGCCGCGCTCCTCTTTCCACCACTGCGCGGTGATCTCCTCGGGGTACCGGCGTTCGAGTTCTCTGGCCAGCGCCACCGCGGCCGCCCGCACCTCGTAGCCGTCCCATCTGGGCTCGAGCGCCGAATAAAGGTGCAGGCCACGCGAACCCGAGGTCTTGACCGACGAGTCGATGCCGAGTTCGGCCAGCAGCTCGCGCGTGCGCACCGCCGCGGAACGCAGATCATCGAACGAGATGCCGGGCGAGGGATCGAGATCGATCCGCAGCTCATCGGCGATCCGCAGATCCGGGACGTGATTGGGCCATACGTGAAAACCGAGGCAGCCCTGGTTCACCGCCCACAGGATGTGCGCGAGATCGTGGGCGACGAGAGCGTCGCTGGTGGTGCCGTTCGGGGTGGACACCTCGACGGTCTGCAACCAGTCCGGCGCCGACTTCGGCACCCGTTTCTGGAACCACGACTTCCCCGACGCCCCATCGGGATAACGTTCCAGCAGCAGCGGACGGCCACCGATCACGCCGAGCAGTGGTTCGGCGACGGCCCGGTAGTAGTTGACCAGATCGAGCTTGGTCTCACCGCGTTTGGTGAAGTAGACCTTGTCGGGATTGCTGATGGTCAGCGCGCGGCCGTCGATGTCGAGTTCCACCGCGGCGCTCATCGGCCTGCTCCGAAGATCGCGTCGAGTTCGGCGGGCGCGACTTCGTCGAGTTGGGCGTAGGTGCACGAATCCGGGGTGCGGTCGGCCCGGAACCGGGCAAGGCGGCCGCCGTGCCGGAAGCGCCCCGACTGCACGTGCTCGTAGCGGACCTCGGCGACCAGCTCGGGCCGTAACGGTTCCCACGACAGGTCCTTGCCGCCGCTCCAGCGACTCTGCCCGCCGGGCATCTTGCCGTCGGCGTTGGCCTGGGCGGCGGCATCGGCCCAGTCGCGCCACGGATGGTCGTCGAGGGCGTTCTCGCGCAACGGCGCCAGCTCGTCCAGTAGGTCGCGACGTCGAGCCGCCGTGAAACTCGACGCCACCCCGACGTGATGCAGGTTGCCCTCGTCGTCGAACAGACCGAGCAGCAGCGAACCGACGCCCTCGCCGTCCTTGTGCATGCGATATCCCGCGACCACACAATCGGCGGTGCGTTCGTGCTTGATCTTGAGCATCACCCGCTTGTCCTGCAGATACGCCAGCTCGTCGGACTTGGCCATCACACCGTCGAAACCGGCGCCCTCGAATCGGGTGAACCAGTCCTGCGCCACGTCGGGATCAGAGGTGATCGGCGTGAGATGGATCCGGCCGGGCGCGGCCTCGAGCAACGATTCGAGCTCGCGGCGCCGCTGTGCGAACGGTTCAGTCGTGAGGTCGCGATCGCCGAGCGCGAGCAGATCGAAGGCGACGAAACTGGCCGGTGTTTCCGCCGCGAGCTTGTTCACCCGCGAGGCGGCCGGATGCAACCGCTGCTGCAAGGTGTCGAAATCGAGGCCGTGGTCGGTGACGACCACGATCTCCCCGTCCACCACACAGCGTGGCGGCAGCGCGGCTTTGAGCAGCTCGGCCAGTTCGGGAAAATAGCGGGTGAGCGGGCGATCGTTGCGGGACCCGAGTTCGATCTCGTCGCCGTCGCGGAACACGATGCAGCGGAAGCCGTCCCATTTCGGCTCGTAGCTGAACCCGGGTTCGCGCGGCATCGACGGCGTCGACTTGGCCAGCATGGGACGCACTGGCGGCATCACCGGTAGATCCATCCGATCCTCCTCGCGGGTGTGTTCACCCGTATCGACGATGCGAGCACGCCCGATTCATCGGTGTGTGAGGCGATCGTAGGACGAGCCACCGACAGGTGCGCGGACATCGACTGTGTCGCGACTAGCTGTCCACGTGCACGTGCGGTCGACGTGCCGGATCCGGTTCGGCACGGCGGATGATCTCCCTGGTCACCGGTGCGACTTCACCTTCGCCGACGAACAGGAACCGCAGCAGATTGACGATCGGATTGCCTTCGGTCCATTCGAAATACACGTGCGGTTCCAGCCCCGTTCGGTCGCGGATCGCGAACAGGATGGCCGCCACCGAGTTGGGTACGGCGGTGGCCTCGACGCTGAGAATGTGGTGGCGGCCCACCTCGACCGCGCTCACCCGCAGATCGGTACTGAATTCGGACGCGTCTGCGACGACCACCTCGAGGAACAGGATGGAATCGGTGGCCGGGATGTGGCTCTCCCAGCGCTGCACGCGCTCCTTCTCGTCGTATTCCTCGGGTCGGCGGTCATCGATGTCATGGGTGACGATCCGGATGACACCCGTCGCGGCCGCCGCATCGATGAGCGCGCCGGCGTCGGCACTGAAGCTCACTTCGATCGCCCGCAATTCGAACGCGCGATGCACCCGCGAAGCCAGCGACACCACGATCACCGCCAGGATGAACAACGACGCGAGATGCACGCCCTCGGGCCGTTCGATGACATTGAGCACCGTGGTGTAGGTGAACACGATCGTGACCAGCGCGAACCCGATCACCTTGGCGCGCTCGCGAGCCCGATACGCCGACAGCGTCACCGCGACCGCGGCCGAGGTGATCAGCACCAGCACGCCGGTCGCGTAGGCGGCGCCCTGTGCGTCGACGTCGGCGTCGAAGTACCAGGTGATCCCGAACGCGATCACCGCGAACACCAGCACCAGCGGGCGCACCGCCCGCGCCCATTCCGGCGCCATGCCGTAGCGCGGCAGATAGCGCGGCACCAGATTCAGCAGCCCGGCCAGCGCCGACGCACCGGCGAACCACAGGATCGCGATGGTCGCGATGTCGTAGACGGTGCCGAAACCGTTGCCGAGATACTCGTGCGCGAGGTAGGCCAGCGCGCGCCCGTTGGCCGAGCCGCCGGACTGGAACTCGTGCTCGGGAATCAGCACCACGGTGATGAAACTGGATACGAGCAGGAACACGCTCATGATCAGCGCGGCGGTGGTGAGCAATTTGCGGGCGCCGATGATCCGGCCACGCGGATTGGTCGGCGTGTCGCCCGGTGCGCCTTTGATCAGCGGCATCACCGCAACCCCGGTCTCGAAGCCGGACAGACCGAGCGCCAGTTTCGGAAACACCAGCAGCGCGACGCCGACCATCAGCCAGATGTTGCCGTGCTCGGTTGTCATCGCGTGCGTCCAGTCGACGACCAGGCCGGGCGCGGTGAACACATGCCACAGCCCGACCGCGCCGACGATCGCGTTGAGCGTCAGGTAGACGGCCACCAGCACCACCGAGATGCCGATCGCTTCGGCGAACCCCTTCAGGAACACCGCGGCGAGCAGCGCGAGCAACACCAACGTGATGATCAGTCGCTCGTCGTGCCAGCTCGCCGGCGTGAACGGGTTCTCCACGATGTGCGCGGCGCCGTCGGCCGCCGACAGCGTCATCGTGATGACGAAGTCGGTCGCCGCGAACCCGAGCAGCACCAGAATGAACAGCTTGCCCGACCAGCGCGGCAGAATATCGGCGAACATCGCCAGCGAGCCGCCACCATCGGGACTCTCCCGCGCTACCCTGCGATACACCGGCAGCGCGCCGAGCAAGGTCAGCAGCACCAGGACCAGCGTGGCCAGCGGGGAGAGGACGCCCGCGGCGACAGCGGCGATGCCGGGCTGGTAGCCGAGGGTGGAGAAATAGTCGACACCGGTCAGGCACATCACCCGCCACCAGGATCGCTGATGCGGTTCGGCGTGCTCGACCGCGCGCATCGGCCCTGGCAGTTGCGCGTGAGCGGGCTCCTCGGTGCCGTCGAGCAGCCAGCGGGTGAAACCGGATCGCGACACCGGAGCTCCTCTGCCTGAGCGGTTCCGGTGCGCGAGCCGCGCACCGGATCAGGCCGGAGTTTATGCGCTGACGGGCAATTCGCCCGGCAGGCGCGAGGTCAGCTGTCGAGCCAGCCGTGCTCGTCGGCGAAAGTGGTGAACCGGTCGCGGATGGTGATGATCTCGGCCGCGGTGAGCGCGGGGGAGGCTTCCAGCAGCAGCTCGGTGATCTGCTGACGCAGCTCGTCGGGGCCGAGCTGGTCGCCGGACTTGCGAGTCTTCGGCGCCGCAGCGGGCTGACCGACTCCGGTCAGGTTGATCGCCTTGGGGCCCCGATCACCTTCGGTCACATCGAATTCGAACAAACGACCCTGACGCAGTTCGTCTTCGTCGAGGCCGATGTCGTTGACGTGGACGAACACATCGGGCCCGCCGTCGTCGGGCCGGATGAACCCGAAACCCCGTGAACCGTCGAACGACACCAATTTCCCGATGGACACCAACACACTCCTCGCTCCGCTTCCCGTCGCTACTCTAACGCGGCTTTTGGGCGATTTCGCCCGGAAAGTGGATAGTCGGCGAAATCTTGGATATGCGCGAGACGACCGAGCATGGTCACGGTCCGGTAACTGCGTGTTCATATGCTGTCGTTAGCGTTCCTCACCTGTCGGAATCGGTGTGGAGGTTGTAGACGCGTGGTGAGCCCCGGTGTGGGGATGAGCTCGGGGGGATTGGACTCGGTTCGCGGTGTTGCGCCGACGGCGGCGCGCACCGGAGGTATCCCGGTGTGTTTCCGGCCCGCCGCTCCACCGGTTCTCGCGCCGCGACCGTGTCCGGCCCACGTGCCGCTCGCGCCCGCGCAGGAACGGATGTGGCACGCCGCGCGGCGCGGCCGGTCGGCGGACTGGAATGTCGCGCGGGCCATCCGCCTGCGCGGCGCGGCCGTCGACGTTTCGGCATTGCGTGCGGCGCTGAAACTCCTTGTCGCCCGCCATGATCCGCTGCGAACCCGTTATCCGGCCACCGAGTGCGGCCCCGCGCAGCAGGTGATCGACCCCGGCGATGCCGTCCTGGATGTGGCCGAATGTGTCATCGGTGAAGCCGAACTCGCGCCCGCGGTCGCCGCGCTGGCCGAACAGTCCTTCGACCTCACCCGCGACCTGCCGATGCGCGCGCGGCTGTTCGTGCTCGGCCCCGACGATGTGGTGCTGGCGCTTGTCGTGCACCACATCTCGGTCGACGGGCGCTCGATGAGGCCGCTGATTCGCGATCTGGTCACCGCCTACTCGGCCTGCCGCGCCGGTAGCGCCCCGCAGTGGGCGCCGCTGCCGATCAACTACACCGACTACACCCTGTGGAAGCACGAGCAGCTCGGCGAGTTCACCGACGAGTGGAGCCGCGCCACCCATCAGCTGCGCTACTGGGCCAACGCACTGGCCGGTCGTCCCGACCTGCTCGACCTGCCCGTGCGCGAACAGCCGTCGACACCGATCGATCCGGTCGCCGGTGCGCTGCTGCCGATTTCGTTCGACGCCGCGACCCACGCCGGGCTGCTGCGGTTGGCGCAGGACGGGCGAGCGAGCCTGTTCATGGTGTTGCAGGCCGCCTTCGCCCTCACCGTCGGTGCCTTCGCGCACTGCTCCGATGTCACTGTGGCCACGGCGATCTCGGGTCGTGATCACCGCCTGCTCGACGACCTCGTCGGCAACTTCTCCGACGACGTGCTGATGCGGGTCCGCTTGGACCGCGCGCGCGATGTCGAGGAGCTCCTGGAACAGGTGCGCCGGGTCGCGCTCGCCGCCTACGCCCATCCCGACACTCCCAACCCCCGCCTCAAACGCTGCCTGCTGCAGGATGCCGCGCTGCCGCTGTTCCAGGCGACGCTCATCCTCCAGCGCGCCGATGCGCCACGGACGGAATCGGCTTCGGCGCAGGGACTCTCGATCACCGAGGTGCCGATCGGGGTGGTCAGGGCCAAGCACGATCTCGAGTTCGGGCTCGCCGATCACTACGACCCGCTGGGCGCGCCGATCGGTATCGACGGGTCGTTCATCTATCCGATCGCCCGATTCGACGAGGCGACCGCACAGCAGTTCGTCGCCCGTTTCCGCGCGGTGGTCGGACTGCTCGCCGACGGGTATCGGGGCCCGCTGACAGCGTTGGCGGCCAACACCGCCCGTGGCCCCTCGCTGAACACGGTCCGCCGCGCCACCAGGGTGCTCGTCTGATCAGCCGCCGCGTTCCATGGCGTAGCCCGCGTCACGCCACGCGACGATGCCGCCCGCGAGACTGAACGCGTCGTAGCCCGCACGGTGTGCCAGTGCGGCGAAACGCCGCGAGGTCTCACCCACCGGGCAGACGAACACCACCGGCCGCGACCGCGGAAACGGCACGCCATGGGTGAGCATGTCGTCGAGTTGATCGTCGCGGATGTTGAGCGCGCCGGGGACGTGGCCGACCCGGTAAGCCATCGCGCCACGGGTGTCGACGACGGTGGGTCTGCCGGTGCGATCGAGTTCGGTCAGTGCTGCCGGTGAGAGGGTGGGCGCGGTGTCGTCGGGGCTCGGGGGTGCCGGCGCGGTCGCCTTGCCGAACAGATCGGGCCTGCGTTTGGCGAAATAGGACAGATACGGTTCGATCCGGTCGCACACGATCAGCACGGCCACCAGCGGTCTTCCCTCGGGTCGCGGTGCGGCCGCCAGGGTACGTAGAGCGGCGAAATAGCCTGCGCCACTGGTCGGTCCGGCGAGCACGCCGTAGCCGCGGACCAGATCGAGGGTCGCTTCGATGGCGGCGGCGGAGTCGACGGTGACGATCTCGTCGTAGAAATCGGGCCGAAACAGGCCGACGTCCCACATCTCGCGCTCGGAGCGGATACCGGGGATGAAATCGAACCGGTCCGACACCACCCCGATGGTGCGCAGCTGAGGATGGTGGGCCAGCAGGGCGGTCGCGGTGCCGCGCGTGGAACCGGTGGTCCCGAGGCCGCCGATGAGATAGTCGAGATGCCCGACACCCGCTTCCGCGAGGTCGGCGGCGATCTCGGTCCCGGTGCCGTCGTGATGGGCCGCGATATTGCGCTCGTTCGTGTACTGCGAGGGGTGATACCAGCGATCCGGCGCCTGGCTGACGGTCTGCTCGATGACCGCCGAAACATCGTCGGCGGCATGCGGATCGGGACATTCGGACAGGCCGGGCAGCTCCACGATCTCGGTGCCGAGCAGCTGTAGCAGCTGGCGGACCTCGCCCACCCTGATCCGATTGGTCACCGCCCGCAGCGGTATGCCGTGGAGTGCGCCGATGACCCGCAGTGCTTTGGCGGTGTTGCCGCTCGACGCCTCGATGAGCGACTGGCCGTCCGCGCCGATGCGGGCGAGGTCGTCGCGGATCATCGCCCAGGCGACCCGGTCTTTCACCGAGCCGAAAGGATTGTGCGACTCCAGTTTCGCGTACAGCTCGACATCGGCCAATCCGTGCACGGCCGGGTCGAGGCGAAGCAGGGGCGTGTTGCCGATCAGCTCGGTGATGTGGGTGTAGACCATCACCGGTCACCGGGGCGATAGTCGGCGTCGGGCCAGACCGTGAACCGTCCCTCGTGCTGCAGCACAGCGGCTTTCGCGGGAACCGGGTGCATGCTGGCCTGTGCGGCCGACAGATCCATGTGGTAGGCGGCGGTATTGGCGAACACCACCGGATCGCCGGGGGAGGGCAACCGTTCGAGGCGCACCTGACGCTGGGTGATCAGGTCGCGCTCGAGGCACAGATGCCCCGCGAAATAGACGCCGACAGGCCGGGTTTCGACTTCGGTGGACAGCACGATCGGATCGATGAGCACCTCCTGGTCGGCGGCGGTGACGGTGTCGCGGCTGAGGTCCAGATGCACCAGCGTCGCACCGTTGCCCGCCCGTTTGACGAATTCGACCTGCGCCACGGTGATACCGGCATGGTCGACCAGCGCCTTACCCGGTTCGAGCCACAGGTCGAGGAGATTGTCGGTGAGCACCGTCCCCAACGCCCGCCCGCCGTGCCCGGGCAGCGGCGCGGCGAGTAGCTCGGCGAGGATGGCGGTGGCGGGTTCGGTATTGGCGTACTTGTGGAACACCGGCCCGCCGTGCACCATTCCCTCGGCGACGTGATACCCGAAAGTGTTGTTGCCCCAGTGCATCGCGGGGCCGCGCCCGAGCAGACCTTCCCGCAACGCACGGTCATACGCGTCGTACCCCGCCGCGTCGGCCGTGAAGACTTGGCGCAGGCCACCGCCGATATCGAGCACCGTCGGCGCGAGCCCCCGTGCGTAGGCGAGTTCGATCAGTTCGAGACAGTCACCCACGGCGTTCACCCGTTCGGTCGTGGCCGCGGTATCGAGGTGGAAGGCGAAACCGAGCAGCCGCAACCGATCTCGGTGCCGAACGAGCAGATCCAGCGCCGCCGGGATCTCTGTCAGATCGATACCGAACCGGCTCGGTGAGCTACCGGGAAATCCCGAAACACGGAGCAGCACAGGCACTTCCGAGCCCGCGAGTTCGGCCAGCGTGGACATCTCCCACAGATTGTCCACGTTCACCGTCACCCCCGCCGACACGACCGCACGCAGCATCGCGCCCCCTTTGGGTCCGGTCACCTCGATCCGCTCGGCCGGGAACCCGGCGGCCAGCGCCGAACGCAGCTCCTGCGCAGACGCCACATCGACCGAAATCCCCGCATGCGCGGCGGCCCGGGCGAATGCTTCGGAGCGATTCACCTTGTGCGCATAGCAGATTCGATGTCGCAGACCCGCGGCACCGAGCGCGGCACGCAGTGCCGCGAGGTTGGCGGTGAAGACCTGCGGGAACACCAGGTGCAGGGGAGAGCCGTAGCGGCGCAGCACCGCGCCCACGCCGTCGCGGTCGGCGAGGAACGCGGCGACGAGCGGGTGCAGCGCGGCGGGAACGGCTGGCGGGATCATCCCACCGACGTGCCCGGCACCTGCGCCGGCACGTCGTCGACCGGGTTGTAGCCGCCGTCGCGCAAGGCCTCGAACACGCGGAACCTGTTGCGCGGGCTCCGGATCCGGGCGATCACGCGCTTGGATTCCAGATCGACCTCGACGACAGGGATATCCATCGACTCGAGCACCGCGGTGATCGTGCGGACACAGTGCCGACAGCTCATATCGGGCACGTAGAAGACACCGTCGTCGTGCTCGGTTCCTGGTAGCGCCTCGGTCAGGTCCTCGACCACCTCCACCGTGTCCGCCAGCGCGGCGAACGTCTCGACGAACCGGTCGGAAACCGCGGCGAGCACGTGCACGCCCGCACCGTCGACATCGTGCTGCGTCGCAGCGAGGCAGGTGGGGTGGACGTCGGCGGGCAGCAGCGCGTACTGCCGTGAGATCAAGTCCAGATCGTCGTGGTATTTCGCGACGGCAGCCTCGGTGTCGAGGCCTTCCTCGGTGGTCGCGCGCAGCATCACCGCGTGCGCGTCGGCGATGGTGGCGTCCTTCATCGCGCGCAGGACGGCGATCGAATCGGCGGTGTAGCGCACCGACCCGTCGGGCTGGGCGGTCAAGCGCACCGGGATCATCCCGCGCCGGAACGTCGAAGCCTGCAATTCCCAGAACCAGCGGGCGGCGACGGCGGTGAAGATGCCGGAATCGTGGATCCCCCTGGCGAATTCGACGACACCGCGATAGGGGGTGTCGGCGGCGATCAGCCCGTGCTGGACCAGCGCGCGTCCGGTGGCCTCGATCCCGACCCGGAAGATCTCGTGCGGATCGTGATCGGTGGTGGTCGCGGCGAGGACGGCCTGATCGTCGGCGGCCAGGGCCGCCGCCCGCTCCGGCAAGCCGGAAGCGGCAAGCGAATGCCAGAGCGCGAGAACGGTTTCCCGTGCGATCACCGCGAGCTCGGGCCCCGCACCGGCGGTACGGAAGTACCCGGTGTTGGGGATGCCCGCGCTGTCGGTCCAGGTGAGGCGGTGGGTCGCGCTGGTCACCTGGTCGGGGCGGCACGGTCGCATGAACCGTTCCAGATACATCCGCTGCGACTGTGTCAGCGTGGCATCGGGTTCGGGCCGTAATGTGCTGGTGCGGAAGGAGATACGGGCCGGAGACGGCAGGTCGGTGGCGGCGAAGAGTCCGGGGGCGGCCAGACGGGCCAGGATCCTGGACGCGGCGCGGCGATCGTGGTGCTGCACGGTGGGTGTACCCATCGTTCCTCCTCGGCGTCGGGGCAGGTCAGCGCCCGTGCCCGGCGATGCCGGACACACAGGCGACGAATCGGTCGATCTCGTCGAGGGTGTTGTAGAGCTGGGTACTCACCCGCACCGAGCCGCTCCCGGCATCGGCCGATGGCACGCAGTGCGCCCCGGTCCGCACCATGAATCCGGCATCGGCCAGCACGAACCCGAGATCGGCGGCGGTGATCGGGTCGAGGGTGAACGAGACGATCCCGTAGCCGACGTTGCACGGCGCGTGCGCGGGCCCGGGGAGGAAATCGATCCCGGGAATCTCGCGCAGACCGTCGATGAGGCGCAGCGTGAGCACCCGGTTGTGCGCGGCGACCGCGAACCTGTCGAATTCGTCCAGCAGATCGAAAGCCGGTGCCAGGGACAGTATTCCGGGGATGTTGTGGGTGCCGCCTTCCAGGAGCTCGGGCATCCCGGTGCCGACGAGGCCGGCATCGGTGATCGTGACCCCGGAATGCCCGCCCGGCAGGAAGGGGCGCAACCGATCGTGCACTCGCGGATGGCAGTACAGCAGTCCCGTACCGGGCGCACCGAACATCTTGTGCCCCGCGAAGACCGCGAAATCGGCGCGTAGGGCGGTGACGTCCACCGGTAGATGACCACCGCTCTGCGCGCAGTCGAAGCACAGCAGGATCGCGGGATCTATCCGGCCGTGCAATTCCTCGAGGGTGGTGAGCCCGCCGTACACGTGATGCAGGTGGCTGGTGGTGATGAGGCGGGTGCGCGGACCGACCTGCGCGAGGATGTCATCGATATCGGCCTCGCCGGTCGCCGTGCTTCGAAAGGGGCGCAACACGATTCGGCGACTGAATCTGGCGAGGGTGTCGCGCAGGTGGTGCCACGGCAGCACATTCGCGGCGTGGTCGGCCGGGTTGTAGAGGATCTCGTCGCCGTCGTTCAGCTCGGCCAGACCCCAACTGTGCGCGACCGCGTTGAGCGCGGCGGTCGCTCCGCTGGTGAACACGATGTCGTCGGGGTGCCGCGCGCCGACGAAACCGGCCGCCCGGGTCCGGACGGCGGCGATCTGCGCCGACAGCGAGGTGGCCCACCCATAGGCGCCCCGGCCTGCGTTGGCGGTGTGCCTACGGTGGTAGTCGGTGACGGCCGCGATGACGGTGTCGGGCTTCTGTGTCGTCGCGGCACTGTCGAGGTAGACCAGCGTGGAATCGGCCATGGCGGGAAATCGCGCGCGAATCGTCGCGGGCACCGGGGTGGGTGCGTGCCGCAGCGCCGAGGCTGCGGCGAGCTCGGGCCGGGCGGGGTGCACCTGTTCAACGATACGCACGTTTGCGGCGCGGCTCGCGAAGAATTCTCAGGCGCAACGCTTTTCGTCTGCTGCGCTCAGTAATTTCCCTGGAGATACTCGACCAGGTGTTCGCGTTCGGCGGCCAGTTCGGTGATCTCGCTCTTCACCACGTCACCGATGCTGACGATGCCGATCAGCCGCTCGGACTCCACCACCGGCATGTGCCGGATCCGGTGCTCGGTCATCACATCTCGCAGCGACGACACATCGTCCTCGGGCCCACAGGTGCGCACCCGGGCGGTCATGATGTCGCTGACGGGCCGATCCAGCAGCGCGGCGCCATGGGCATGGAGGTGGCGTACCACATCGCGTTCGGACACGATGCCCGCGATCTGCGCACCGTCGGGGGAGACGACCACCGCGCCGATATTGTGCGCGGCCAGCGCGGCGAGGAGGTCGCACACCGTGGTTTGCGGTGGCACCGTGGTCACCGCCGTGCCCTTATGACGCAAGATCTCCGATATACGCATCCGCGCACCACCTGTCCGGATCGGTCGTTGCTGCCGAGTATGACCGGTCGGCACCGACCTGACCAGCACATCGACGTCACAACCGGACTATTCGTCGTCCAGCCCCGCGGACAGATACGCCGCCGCGGCCAGCCACTGGCGACACTGCGGACCGTGGATGTCGTGCTGGCGCAGCATCTCGCGCGCCTGACGGTAGGTGAGCCCGTTCGGCTCGTCACTACACGCGGTGGGCGGTGCGTCGGCGACAGCGAGGTGTCGCTGAAACGGACTACTCATCGAAGTCCCCTCCCATCCGGCGACGGGAGGTCTGCCGGGCTGGTAGAGCCGACGTGCCTCCCGATGATCTTGCGGCCTGAGTCTACGGGTGGTTCGTTTTCAAATGCAAGCACATCTGCACGTTCGTTCAGGCCGTGTCGGGCCGCGATGGGGTTGTGGCCCTTACGAATTCAGGGGGCTGGACGAGTCGCTCGGATCGTGGCCTCGGTCCTGACGTCGGGTAAGTACCGACCGGTGCGCGGTGCCGTTTCGCATGTTAATGTCCCCATCGCGCAAGGCAGATGCAAGAACGTTTGTGTGTGCATCTGCAATTTTCGTACCGTTGGGCACCATTCGAGAACGAGGAGTGCGGTATGTCCGGAATGCAGCATGATCAGCGCGAACGCCCGGAACCCGGCGCGTGGCGCAAGAGCACCTACAGCAACCCGAGCGGAAACTGCGTCGAGGTCGCCGAAGCCGCCGACGGTTCGGTCGCGGTGCGCAACTCGCGCGACCCGCACGGCTCGGTGATCTTCTACACCCGGCCCGAGATCGACGCGTTCATCCGCGGCGCGAAGGCCGGAGAGTTCGACTATCTGACCGGGTAATCGGTAACATCTGGGTCCATGACGGCTGAACCCGACGAGATCGGTCGCGTACAACCTGTTGTCGACCGTGGCCCCACCGTGTTGCGCATCGCGCTCGGCGGTCAGTTGCGCAAGCTACGCGAGGGCAAAGGCATCACCCGCGAGGCAGCGGGCGACGCGATCCGCGGCTCGCACGCGAAGATCAGCCGTCTCGAGTTGGGCCGCACCGGTTTCAAGGAACGCGACATCCGGGATCTACTCACCCTCTACGGCGTGCACGACCCCGGCGAGCGCACCGCGTTCTTCGAATTGGCCAGGCAGGCAAGCGAACCCGGCTGGTGGCATCGCTACAGCGATCTGCTGCCGTCGTGGTTCAGTACCTACCTCGGGCTCGAGCAGGCGGCCAGCCAGATCCGCACCTATGAGGCCCAGTTGGTGCCCGGCCTGCTGCAGACGCCGGAATACACCAGGGCCATCGTCACGCTCGGGGTCGACGACGCCGAAACCGATCGCCGCGTCCAGGTTCGGCAGAAGCGCCAGGACGTCCTGCGCCGGCTCGACCCGCCCGTGGTGTGGGCGGTGATCGACGAGGCCGTCCTGCACCGGCCGATCGGCGGACGTGAGGTGCACCGGGCGCAGTTGCGTCACCTGGTCGAGTTGTCGGAGCTGCCGAATGTGACGGTGCAGGTGCTGCCGTACTCGGCGGGTGGGCACGCCGCAGCGGGCAGTTCGTTCAGCATCTTGCGTTTCGGTGAGCCGGAACTGCCCGATATCGTCTACCTCGAGCAACTCACCAGCGCGCTCTATCTCGAGCGGCGCCAGGATCTCGCGCTGTACCTGTCGGTGATGGATCAGCTCAGCGTGCAGGCCTTGCGGCCGGACCGTTCGCGAGAGGTCCTGCTGGAATACGCCGAGCGGGACTGAGCGAGGCCCCGATACCGACGCGAGAGCTGTTGTATCCGCTACTCAGTACCGGATACAGCCGGCGGCGATGCGCCAGAAGGTATCGGGGGTCAGCATCTGCAGATCCCAATCGTCGGCCAGTTCGTGGGCGGTGCTCACGATCCGGTCGATATCGAAATCATTGCGGGTCGCCGCGCCGGTGGATTCCACGGCGTCGATGACGAAGGCGACCGCGCTTTCCCTCGACCACTGTGCGGTGCCGGGGTGAGTGGTCACCGTGCGATCAGCGAGGCCGAAACGCCCTGTGGTGTTGTTCATGTCAATGCCCCTGTGCTACTCAGGCAGTGGCAAACCCAAGGCAATCCTGACCTCGGGTGCGCCGCTCGCGGCCTCCCCTGACTATCCCCTGAATGGTGTTGCGGCCCTGAGTTTAGGACGGAGTCACTTTCAGATGCAAGCACATCTGCACTATCGATTCCGTCTCGATGCGGTGCTTTTCCCGGCTTCTGAGCGGCGAATTCGGGTTCACGTCACAGCCTTCTCCGCGGTCTGCGCTCGAATAGTGGCGTGACCGGCGGCTCACTGTGTTCATCGGATGACGACGCCGGGGTGCGGGTCGGTGGAAATCGCGCCGTGTGAACGAAATTGATTGCGATAGTTAATTTCTGGTTATCGAATGGCCGCGACGGCCGACTCGATCGGCTCCGCTCCGGAAACTAGCTCGAGAGTACGTCGAAAAGTGTTGTCCGCGACCAAGATCGACGTGAGCGTCGCGGCGACGTCGGCACGCGGCACCGCGGCACGCGAAATCGGCGGCGGTCCGAGCGTGATCAGACCGTTGCCTTCGGTGTCGGTGAGCAGGCCCGGTCGCAGGATCGTCCAGTCCAGATCGCGCGTCCGCAGATCCTCTTCGGCGCGGGTCTTGGCGTCGAGGTAGGCGGCCCACACCTCGTCGGTCCCCGGTGCGGGCGGGCTGCCCGCGCCCATGGTGGAGATCTGCACGAACCGCGCGACGCCGGTGTGCTCGGCGGCGTCGGCGAGCTGGACCGAACCGTTGAGATCGACCGTGTACTTGCGTGCGGCACCGCTGCCCGCACCCGCCCCTGCGGCGAACACCACCGCATCCGAACCGGCGACCGCGGCCGCGAGGTCGGCGGGGGTGTCGCGTTCCATGTCGTAGATGACCGGGACGCCGCCGGTCGCGACGATATCGGCGGCCTGGCTCGGTTCCCGGATGAGCGCGTGGACCTGGTCACCGCGGCGGGTCAGTAGCTGGGCGAGCAAGAGCGCGATCTTGCCGTGTCCACCAGCGATGACGATGCGCATGGGGTGCTCCTATCAGCGTTCGGGGCCGCCGGGATTGCAGTTCGCCGACACCGTGGCCTGATAGCCGACGTCGGGGCGCCACGGTTCGAGATTCCAGCTCGGTTTGTCGGGTGCCACCATCCTGGCCCACACCCAGTGACAAAGGAACTGGTCACGCATGCCCGGCGCGTCGGCGTCGGCGTCGAGGGCGCGGACCTCCTGCCAGGCCAGCTCGTCGGTGCCGGGTGCGGCGGTCTTGCGGCCGGCCTGGGTGGGGAAGACGAGCAGGCGGGGGCCGTCGGCGTTCTCGGTCCAGGTCACGTGATCGATGAGGGGCAGACCCGCGTACGGATCGACGGTGGTGGTGGGCGGTGCGATGGTGGCGGGCACGCGCAGGGTGGTCGTAGTCGTGGGGGCGCTGGTCGATGGCGCGCTGTCGGTGGTGTCGGCCGCATCGCATCCGGTCATGGCGGTCATGGCGGCGAGGAGTGCGAGCTGGTACTGCCACCGTGTCACGTTCGCCCTCTCTGTCACCGCGGGGCCTGCGAGCGCCCGCCTCGCCAGCCTAGTGCGCTCGGCGGGGCGGCGCCGCAGCTGTCAGTGCCACAGGGATCGGCAGGGCAATCGGCGCAGGCCGGGGCCGACCTGGCCGTCGACGGTCACCAGCAGGCCGGAATGCACCGCCGCCGAGGTGAATTCCCAGGCCTCCGCCTGAGTCGCCGCGTATTCGAGCACCAGTGCGTCCTCAGGAGTCGGGCCATCGAAGTAGACCGTGATCCGCCGGGTCGGTATCTCGTTCGGGTCGATGCGGTGGAGGGTGGCGGCGATGTTCTCGTCGGTGGGAATCATGGCGTGCTCCTTTCGCCCCGGCACTGGTGAGCGCCTTCCTACTCGACGGTAGGTCTTGCACCATCGAGCGGAACACGTTCCGATTTCGCTTGGAGATCTCACAATCCACCTGTCGCCGTGGCGGTGCGTCCGCATATCGGAACTCCCTGCTTCCGATCACAACTTCGGATGGGCGAGGTTGTGAGCTCCGCCGATGTTCGGCGTGACCCGTCGACGAGGAGCCACGGTACCGGCGATGATCGCTCACAACAGCAGCGACACGGGAGGGACAGCCGCATGATCTGGGTTGCCGCGGCACGACACAGTCGGCCGCGACGAACACTATTGGCCTGCTTGGCGGCGGCAGTGCTCATTGTCGGCCCCGCCGCGGCGGGGCAAGCCACACCGCTGTACCCGACTGCCGACTCCGACCCCTTCTACAGCCAGCCCGCCGATATCGCCGACAGCCAGCCCGGCGACGTCCTCGGGGTGCGGGCGATGCCGCCGCTGGCGATGTTCCCCGACACCACGATCACCCTGATCCAGTTCCGCTCCACCAACTCCGCGGGCGATCCGATCGCGGCGACGACCACGGTGTTGCAGCCGAACAACCATCGCCCTGATGCTCCCGTGCTGTCCTATCAGCACATCATCAACGGCCTCGGTACGCGCTGCTCGGTGTCCAAAGTGCTCTACACCGACGACCCGGATCTGATGGTGCGCGAGGCGGTGGCCTGGAACTACGCGCTCAAGCGCGGGTGGACGATGGCCGTGCCCGATCACCTCGGACCCAATTTCGCCTATGGCGCAGCGAAATTGGGCGGTCAGGTGACCCTCGACGGCATTCGCGCGGTGCGCCAGGTGGAGCAGTTGCGGGTGGCCGGTAGCCGGGTCGCGATGGCCGGGTACTCCGGTGGCGGCATGGCGACGGCGTGGGCGGCGGCGCTGCAGCCCGAGTACGCGCCCGAGCTGGAGATCGCGGGTGCGGCGATGGGCGGGGTGCCGATGAACCTGGTCTCGATGCTCGAGGGCCTCGGCTTCGGATCGCATCCGGTCTTCGGACTCGCGCTGGCCGCGGGGATCGGCCTGGAACGTGAGTACCCCCAACGGTTTCCGATCAGCGAGCAGATGAACGCCAGCGGCCTGGCCGCCCGCGCCTCGATCCGCGACGCCTGCACCAACGACATTCTCGGTGCGGGCGCCGGGCGCGGCATTCTCGACTTCGCGGCCACGACTTCGCTGGTGGAGGATCCCGAGGCGCGCGCCGTGGTGGAGGAGAACAGCCTCGAGCTCTATCCCGGTGCGCCGACAATGCCTGTCTTCGAATGGCATTCGCCGATCGATGGACTCATCCCGGTCGAGGCGATCACCTCGACCATGCATCGCTGGTGTGCTGCGGGCGCCAAGGTTGTCAGCCAGCAGACACCGACCCCTGACCACCTGACCGCAGCTGTGCTCGGACTGCCTTCCGCGCTGAGTTGGCTCGATGCCCGGCTGCAGGGGGAACCGGCGCCCAGCACCTGCTGAGTCCGGTTCGGTCGACCCGGATCCGCCCACCCCGAGGCGGATCCGGGTCGAGTCATGTCGCGACAGGCGATTCTTGTTGCGATACAGCGGCATTGCGCACACGACTCGGGCACAACGCCGAAGTTTTTTCGCCGCGGCCCGTAGCGTGAAGGATCTGACGACGGCGCGGTGGGGGAGTTTCGGCGGGGGTCGGAGCACCGCATAGTGGCACGTCATCGACGAATCCGTTGCCACCCGAGGACGTGTGTGCCATGAGATCTGTTCGAGTACTTGTCTGTTCGATGTTGCTACTGTTCTCGTTCGCGGCAGGCACTGCCGCCGCCGATCCGCCACCGACTCAGGAATTCCCGGTCCCACAGCTGGGGACACCCGGTTTCCTGCCCGATCTGCAACGCTGGATCGACCAGGTGATTCCCTCCCCGATCCAGCCGAATGCCGCCGATCCGGCCGCCGAGCTCGCGGCGCTGCACGCGGCGGTGCTCCCGTCGGCGGTCGGTGATCCGATCTTCGACGAGTGGCCAGACGGCCTCGAGGGCTTGTCGCCGGGTGACCTGATCGAATCCCGCGACATCACCGCGACCGCGGCCTGGCTGACCCTGGTGCCGATTCGTTCGGCGACGCTGCTGAAATTCCGCACCGACGACTCGCAGGGCAGACCGTCCTACTCGACGGCGACCCTCATCGTGCCCGCCACGGACTGGACCGGTCCGGGTGATCGCCCGGTGCTGGTGAACAACCTGCCCATCGACGCGTTGGGTCGCAAGTGCACGCCGGGTTACTCACTGGCACACGGACTTACGACCCAGTCCAGCGCGACCGAGTTCATTCCGCCGACCACCCAGTTGGCGGTGCTGCGTGGATACGCGGTGCTGTTGCCCGACCACCAGGGCCCGTGGATGGCCTACGCCGAACCGTACGTCGCCGGGCACAGCGTGCTCGACGCGATCCGGGCGGTGCGCGGCGTCGACCCGGCGACCTACGGCGAGAGCCGCTTCGCGATGACCGGCTACTCCGGCGGCGCCATCGCCACCAACGGTGCGGCCAAGCTGATCGATTCCTACGCACCCGAACTGGCCGAGGTGATCGTCGGCGCGGCACTCGGCGGTGTCCCCGCCGATTTCGAAATGCTCTCGCGCAGTATGAATGCCAACCTCGCCTCCGGAATCTTTATGGCCGCGACCTTCGCGATCGGCCGGGAACGGCCCGAAATCCTCGCCGCGATGAACAATCTCGGGCGCTGGGTCACGACATCGGCGATCAAAGATACATGCGTCAGTATCTTCGCGATTCCGGGAATTCTGCATCTGCCCATCGATGTCGGCGCGAATATCGCCGACCCGTTGCGGTCGGAACTGGCCACCGATATCTACGAGGTCACCCGGATGCAGGGCATGCGGTCGGCTACGCCGCTCTACATCTACAACGGTGACCAGGAGTGGTGGATTCCTGCCGAGGGCGCGCGCAATCTGTACGCCGAGCAGTGCGAACTCGGCGCGAACGCGGTGTATCGCGGTGTGCTGGGCGAACACATCATCGGCGCGGCGACCGGCTACCCGGAGGCGATGCTGTGGCTCGACGAGCGACTGCTCGGGGTCCCCGCGCGCGGTGAGTGCTGAATATTTTCCTGTGTCGTGTCATGGCAGTTTTCGAGGAGCTGTGGTGACCTGCCCAGACAGGGCGTGACAATCGTCTCGTAATGAATTCTGCGGCTTATGTTTTGGGCGGTTTCGACAAGCCATTCGTTCTCCCGGCAGGAAAGGGCGACGAATATTCGAATCGCAGAGGAAGACAAGTCAACACATGAATTCTCCCAGTCGCAGGCGCACGCTGCACACGGCGGTAGTCGCCGGAGTCGGCGCTCTGTCCATGGTGCTCACCGGGCCGGGGGCGAGCGCGGCTCCCACCGCGGCGCCGACCGAGCAGGATCTCGCCGCCATCATTTCCGAAGGCCGCCAGGTCGCCGGGACCGGTTCGGCGTGCGACTCCGGCAGTGGTGCGGGGTCCGGTAACGGGTCCGGTGACTGCTACGGCGGTTCGGGTTCCAGCTCGGGTTCCTCGGGCGGTTACTCCTCCGACCCCGGTGGCTACGGTCCGGCGGCGACGTCGTTCCTCGCTGCGTTCGGTTACGGCCTGCTCAACCCGGACGCGGGTGCCCCCGGCACCAACGACTGGAACTGCAAGCCGACCGCCGAGCACCCGCGTCCCGTGGTGCTGTTGCACGGTACCTGGATGAACGCCTACAACGGCTACGCCTACATGGGTCAGCCGATCAAGGACGCCGGCTACTGCACCTTCACGTTCAACTACGGCCGTTCCAGCATGGTCGAGGGTGGCGGTCTCGGTGCGTTCCTGCCCGGTGTGATGGGCACCGGCTACATCGAGGACTCGGCCAAGCAGACCGCGGCGTTCGTCGACCGTGTTCTCGCGGCGACCGGTTCCGACGAGGTCGACATCATCGCCCACTCGCAGGGTGGCTCGATGGCGAACCATTACACCAAGTTCGAGGGCGGTGCCGCCAAGGTGAAGAACCTGGTCACCTACGGCGCCACCCACCACGGCACCAGCCTCGACGGCATCGGCGCCCTGGGCCGCATGATCAACAACCTGGGTATCGACATCCTGGGTCTGATCGAGATCTTCGTCGGGCACGCCGGTATCCAGCAGACCATCGGCTCGGATTTCGTCAACAACCTCAACGCCAACGGTGACACTGTCGGCGGCGTCGATTACACCGTTGTCGGTACCCGGTACGACGAGGTCACCAACCCCTACGACCTGACCTTCCTGAAGGCAGGCCCGGGCGCGACCGTCAACAACATCACCCTGCAGGACGGTTGTGAGCAGGACATCTCCGATCACTTGACGATGATGTACTCGCCACGTGCGCTGTCGATCGCTCTGCGGGCGCTCGACCCGGTGCAGAACCCGCAGTTGACCTGCGCGTTCAACCCGTGGCTGGTCGGTGGCGGCGGCTCGCTGTAGATCCGCTGACAACGACGAAGGCGCTGTCCACACTGTGGACAGCGCCTTCTTTGTGTCTGCGATCAGGCGGCGGGCGCGGATCGGTAGCTGCGCGCGACGAGCGCCGAACGCAGGTACCACAGCCCCGAGGGCTGGGTGGGATCGAAGCCGGTGAGCTGGCCGATCCGCTTCAGTCGGTAGTCGACGGTGTTGGTGTGTACATGCAGCACGCGCGCGGTGCGCTGACGGTTGAGGTTGTTGGCGATATGACGCTGCAGGGTTTCGAGCAGCTCGGGGTACTGATCCAGCGGATCCAGCAGCGAGCCGAGGAATTCGCGCCCCGGTCCCGGACGGGTCAGCTGGTATTCCAGGGCGAGCTCGTCGAACCGGTACAGACCCGAGGTCACTTCCAGGCGCTGCACCATGTCGAGGAGTTCGTGGGCCTGGTCGGCGGCGTCGGGCACCCCGGTGGTGGACGTTTCGACCATCGCGGCGGTGATACCGACCTGCGCTGCCTGGGAGAGCTGAGCGACCAGCGCGGCCAGACCTTCGCGGTCGAAGGCGTCGGCCGGGATGAGAACGGTGCCGCCGTCGACGCTGAGCAGCGACAATGCCGAGTCACCGCAGCGCTTGGCCAATTCGGCCTGCACCCGGCGCAGCTTGCGGCGGGCGACGACCTTCGAATCCAGCGCCGGATTGGCTTCCTCGCGGTGCTGCGGGATCGCCAGTGCGAAGACCGTGTAGGTCTCGGCGATGGTGATGCCGCATTCGCGGGCCATCGTCGAGGTGCTGTGGCCGCCGAGCAGGGCGGAGGTGAGGGTGTGAACCGCGGTGTGGTGTTCGCTCACAACGCCGCGCAGCTCGCGCACATAGGCCATCGAGATCTGGGCGGTGATGGTGTCGAGCAGTTCCATCACGACCTTCACACCACCCACGAGGCTGTCGAAGTCGTTGCCCGACGCGCTCGAGATCACCAGGTCGAGGCCCATTTTGAAGCCCTCGGCGATCGAGTGATGGATCGTGTCGATCGGCACGCCCTCACGGGCCCACGCGCTGGCCGCGTCCTGCAGGCGTTGCAGCTGGCTCGGGACATCGCGCCCGTCGAGCATGCCGACCGCGAATTCCAGGCAGATCCGGGTGATCGTGGTGACGTCGCCGGAGATGGCGTCACCAGGCAGCGTGCCGCAGGGTGCGACGTTGGCGACGAAATGGCCGACCATCTGCCGCGACAGTGCGCGAACGTCCTTGAGTGGCAACGACATCGGTTTGCCCGAGACGGTCAACGACGGTCGGGGTGGATTTTGGACGGACATCTGTGTTCCCTTCGCCAATTTTCGGCTGTACCCCCCGCTGTCCAGCAAACCTCACCCTAACGAACTACAAAGAAAACCGGAATGGATTGTCAGGTTCTGGGTACGGGGCCCACGGACACGGGCTCCAGTAGTGACAGATCACAAGTCTGGTTCTTCGCTATCAGTGGTTGTAGAGTTCACCGCCATGCGACCTCCCGTCCGTTGTCTGGTCTGGGAACTGGACGAGACCCTGTGGGAAGGTGTCGTCCACGACGAGACCGGCACCACGCTGCGCCCACCCGCACTGCGCACGCTGACAAAACTGAGCGAGCGCGGTGTGCTGCACGCCGTCGCCGCCCGCGGTGATCGAGCCAGAACCATGCGCACTCTCTACCGCCACGGCGTGTACGAGATGTTCTCCGCGGTCGAGGTCGGCTGGGGACGCAAATCCGCCTCGCTCGTCCGCATCGCGGGCACCCTCGGCCTCGGCCTGGACGCCCTCGCCTTCCTCGACGCCGAACCGGTCGAACGCGCCGAGGTCTCGCGCGCCCTGCCGATGGTCCGCTGCTACGCCGCCCGCAATGTCGACATGCTCCCGCTGCTCCCCGACTTCCGCCACGACCTCACCTCCGGCCGCGCGCCCACCCCGCCCTTGGGCTTCGCCCGCGTCCCCGCCTTCTGATCGGGGGTTGCCGGACCGATCCCGCCGGTGAGCCGAATCCGCACTATCTGCCTATTTGCAGCGAATGCCACAAATGCCGGAATCCGGCCATCACGGCCGCTCCGGTAGCAGCGACAGCGTGAGCGCACCCAACCGTTCCGGCGACGCCACGACGTCGTAAGCCACGATCCGCCCCGCGCGCACAACGAACGTCACGGCGAACACCGGCCCACCCGCTCGCGCCACCACCAGACCCGGTCGGCCGTCGACGAGCACCAGCACCGCATCCCGCGACCGCCGCCGCAGCGCGAGCGCACCCCCCGCCACCGCGCGGGCTCCTCGCACGACCAGGGCCATCCCCGGCGAGAGCGCCGCCGGGTCGGCCGTGCGCACCACCTCCGGTGCGAGCACCGCCAGCAATCCGCCGAGATCGCCCTCACGAGCAGCCCGCACAAAGGCCGTCACCGCAGCCTGATGCGCGGCCAGCTCGGTCGGCTCGATCCGGGCGGGCGCGTGCACCCGAAGCCGCGCGCGACTGGCGAGCTTCTTGGTCGTGGCGGCCGTGCGCCCCAGCATCGGCGCGATCTCGGCGAACGGCACGGCGAACAGATCGTGCAGCACGAACGCGACCCGTTCCTCGGGACCGAGAGTGCCGAGAACGACGAGCAGTGCCCGCTCGACGGAATCCGCTCGCAGCGCTTCGGCTTCGGGATCCACCCCCGGCCCAGACGCCGCCCGAGCGGGAGCATCCGCGGACACGACCTCGGCGCGACGGGTGCGAGCGCGCAGCATATCGAGGCAGATCCGCGACACCACCGTGGTGAGCCAGCCATCCAGATCGGCGATCTCGGCCTCGGCTCCGGCCAGACGTAACCAGGCCTCCTGCACCGCGTCCTCGGCTTCGGTCGTCGAACCCACCATCCGGTAGGCGATGCCACGCAGCCGATCACGCCGCTGTTCGAACGCGCGCGCTGCGACTTCCGGCCGATTTGCGCGCATCGGTCACCTTTCGCTCATGCCGGTCGTCCTTGGAGTGAACGGCACTCGCCGTCCGGCGACGTCCACGATGTCACCAGTCGCCGATCACTCGAAACCGGAGGACCTGATCCCGATGCACACCACGTATCTCATCGTCACGGTGCTCGCCGCGGCAGCAGCGTTGGCGGCGGCGCTGGTCGATGTTGTTCGCGCCGATTGGGTGCGCGAGAACATGCGCCACTACGGCATCGCGCCCTGGACGCTCACCCCGCTGGCCCTGATCAAGGCGGCGGGCGGACTCGGTTTGCTTGCCGGACTGGCCTATCGGCCGCTGGCGATCGCCGCCGCGGCCGGGCTGGTGCTGTACTTCCTCGCCGCCGAATTCACTGTGTTGCGGTCGCGCCGGTACGCGGATCTGAGCTATCCGCTGCCTTATCTACTGCTCGCGGCGGCTTCGCTGGGGCTCGCGGCAGCGTGAAGCAGGGGTGGCGCACCGTTTTCCGGTGCGCCACCATTGCTTCGATCAGGCGTCAGCCAGGATGAAGTCCGCCGCCTGTTCGCCGATGAAGATGGCGGGGGCGTTGGTGTGGCCGCGGATGATCAGGGGCATCACCGAGGCGTCGGCGACGCGCAGGCTCTGGACGCCGCGGACCTTCAGGTCGGGGGTGACGACGCTGGCGGCGTCGGTGCCCATCCGGCAGGTGCCGACCGGGTGGTAGAGGGTGTGCGAGAACTGCTCGATGGTCAGCGCGATGGTGGCCTCGAGCTCCTCGGGTGCTTCGGGCGGGTAGATCAGCGCGCCGAGCGCACTCTTGAGCGCGGGCTGGCCTGCGAGTCCGGCGCACACCCGCAGCCCGGCGGTCAGCGCGGCCCGGTCGGCACCGTCGGCATCGGACAAATACCGCGGATCGATCACCGGCTTGGCGGTCGGATCCGCCGAGGCGAGGCTGATCTTGCCGCGACTGCGCGGGCGCAGCAGGATCGCGCCGAGCACCACACCGTGCTCGGTGGCCTCGACCAAACCCTCGTGATAGAACGGCGCGGGCGCGTAGATCAGCTCCAGGTCGGGGTGCTCGAGCTCGGGCTCGCTGCGCACGAAACCGTAGGCCTCACCGACATTGGAGGTGAGCATGCCGCGATGGCGGACCAGGTAGTTGATCAGCTCGAGGGGCTTCTCCGCGTCGAACAGCGAATCGCCGTCCACGCTGTAGCCGAGCGCCGAGATCAGGTGGTCCTGCAGGTTCGCGCCGACCTCAGGGGAGTGGGCGACCACTTCGATGCCGTGCTCTTCGAGCTCGTCCTGATCGCCGATGCCCGAAAGCTGCAGCAGCTGAGGACTGTTCACCGCGCCACCGCACAGGATGACCTCGCGCTCGGCGCTGACCGTGCGGGTTTCGTCGCCACTGCGGTACTCGACACCGGTGGCCTTGGTGCCCTCGAACAGCACGCGGGTGGCGAGCGAGGAAGCCAGCACCGTCAGGTTCGGCCGCTTCATCGCCGGTCGCAGATACCCGTCGGCGGTGCTCCAGCGCCTGCCGTCACGCTGGGTCACCATGGTCTGCGTAAAGCCCTCGGGCGCAGGACGATTCGCCGATTCCAGCTCGTGGCCGGCCTGGCGGGCGGCCTCGAGGAACGCGTGTGTCGACGCGCGCGGGCTGCGCTGACGCTGCACGTGCTGCGGCCCCTTGGACCCTTCGTCGGGAAACTGCGCGTCCTGCACGTTCTCGATCTTGCGGAACTGCTCCACCGCGGCGGCGAAGTTCCACTTCTCGCCCGCCAGCAGCCCCCATTCCTCGTAGTCGGCGCGGAATCCACGCACCCACATCATCGCGTTCATCGACGACGAGCCACCGAAGGTCTTGCC
Source organism: Nocardia sp. NPDC058705 (assembly GCF_042749305.1). NCBI lineage: Bacteria > Bacillati > Actinomycetota > Actinomycetes > Mycobacteriales > Nocardiaceae > Nocardia > Nocardia sp. NPDC058705. The sequence continues at coordinate 224,591 of NZ_JBHYRN010000007.1, forward strand.
GCGCGGCCAGTAGATCTGCCGGTCGCCGAGCTCGGCCTGCGGCTCGGTCAGATAGTCCCAGTCACGCTCGCTGCGAAACAGTTTCGAGAACGCGGCCGGAATATGGGCGAACTTTTCGTCGTCGGCCGGGCCGGCTTCCAACAGCACGACCGTGGTGCTCGGGTCGGCACTGAGCCGATTCGCGAGCACCGCCCCCGCGGATCCGGAGCCGACGATCACGTAATCCGCGGACGTCCCACCTGCTTGCACTGTCCAACTCCGATCTGCACTGCGTTCGTTGTTCGGCGCGCCTGCTCACGGGCGTGAAAATGCCGTGAGCGCAGCCGGACTCGTCGTCGGGCGTGGCGCTGCAAGCAGAGTACTGACAGAGCGCGCCCGGTGGGTCGTGCGCGGCTCAGCCCGCCGCCGCGGCTTTCCCGGCGCGACGACCGTAGAAGCTGCCGTCACCGAGCGAGGCCCCGCTGACATACCCGTACGCGCACAGCCCCGACGTGCAGCGACCCGCCGCGAACAGCCCGGCGATCGGCTCACCGCTCACGTGCAGCACCCGCGAATCCAGGTCGGTGCGCAGCCCGCCGAGGGTGAATCCGGCGGTGAATCCGCGCAGGTCGAAGCAGGCGAGCGACCCGGTGATCGGCCGCACCCATTCGGGTTTCTTGCCGAGCAGTGGGTCGGTGCCGTGCTCGGCGTGCTGGTTGTAGGTGGCGACGGTGGTCTGCAATGTCTGTGCGGGCAAACCCATCTCGGCCTCGAGCTCGGCGACCGTCTCGGCGACCCACTTCGGCTGGAAACGGAAGAACGGGGTCGCGCTCTCGGTTTCCAGGGCCTCCTCCAAGGAGGTTTCGTCGATGATCAGGAACGCCTGATTGTCGTTCTGCAGCAGCGTCGCCTGCCCGATCCGGCCCGGGTAGGTGTCCTCAGTGACGTAACGCTGGCCGCGCCCGTTGACGAGGATGCCGCGCGCCATCATCTGCGGATCGCCGAAGATGGCCACCTCGCTGGCATCCATGTGCGCGAGTTCGGCGCCGAGCGCTTGAGCCAGCCGGATGCCGATCCCGTCGTGCTCCTCGATCGCCGCGCCCGGCCTGCCGCTCAGCCGAGGGGTGTAGCGGTCGATCATCTCGGTGTCGTAGGCGAAGCTGCCGGTCGCCAGCACCACCCCGCGCGCGGCCCGCACGAAAACAGGCTTGCCGTAGGTGGTCGCCAGCACGCCGACCACCCGGTCCTCATCGTCAACGACGAGCCGACGGATGCGCGTGTCGTACTCGACGTCGATATCGAGTCCGGCGACGGTGTCCGCAAGGGGTTTCATCAGCATGTACCCGCCGCTGCGCTCACCGATCTTCTTGCCCGCCAACTCCGGAACATGGCCGCGCGGAGCAGGTTCGGCGATGTCGAGGAACGGCGCGGCGTTCTCCCCACCGGAATACATCAGTCCCTCGTCGTGCGGGGGTTCCCAGCCGGGCTCGCCCCAGAACGACTCCTTGAACGGCACCCCGCAGTCGACGAGCCAGTTGTAGTGCTCGACGCTGCCCGCGCAGTAGTCGTCGATCTTGGCCTGGTCGACGCCGGGCCCGAGCGCCGCGGTGAGGAAGGCCGCCATGTTCTCCGGGGTGTCGTCGAAGCCGAGCGCCTTCTGCAGCGGGGTGCCGCCGCCGAGGTAAACGAACCCGCCTGCCAGCGCTGCCGCCCCGCCCCACCCGCCGGTCCGTTCCAGGATGAGCACCTTCGCGCCGGCCCGCGCGGCTTCGATCGACGCGCACACGCCGGCGATGCCGAATCCGGCAACCACGACATCGGCCTCGAAATCCCAGTGCGTCACCTCGCTCGCGCGCAGCGGGCGGACGGTGTCGATCCGATGGGGCATGTCGCTCACGGTGTTCCTCCGGTGCTCGGGCGTCGTCGCCATTACTGGAATGGTGCCGTCAACCGCGCCACAAAACAAGAACGTGTTACAGATTCTTCCGCCGAGCGGGACACTCGCCCACCTCCGGTACGGTGGCGGGCGACAGCGACAGCGACGAGATCTGGTGGTGATGTGATGAGCGCGAACATCCGAGACATTGCGGTGCAAACCCTGGCGGGCGAGGACACCACGCTGGGCGAACTGGCGGGTGAGCGGGCGGTGCTGCTGGTCAACGTGGCATCCAAGTGCGGCCTGACCCCGCAGTACGGCGCCCTCGTGGAACTGCAGAAGACCTACGGCGAGCGCGGTTTCACCGTGATCGGCTTCCCGAGCAACCAGTTCATGGGCCAGGAGCCGGGCAGCGCCGAGGAGATCCAGGAATTCTGCTCGGTCACCTACGGCGTCGACTTCCCGCTGCTCGCCAAGGCCGATGTCAACGGCGACGACCGGCACCCGCTCTACACCGCACTGGTCGAGACCGCCGATGCCGACGGCGCGGCGGGCGACGTGCAGTGGAACTTCGAGAAGTTCCTCGTCGGTCGCGACGGCACGGTCGCGGGCCGGTTCCGCCCGCGCACGACCCCCGACGCCGCCGAGGTTGTGCAGGCGATCGAAGCTCAGCTCTGAGAGTTCGCCAGCAGCGCGTACTGTGCCGCCGCCTGCTGGCGAACCCCCGCCGGTTCGGCGCCGCTGACGAACGCGCCGTAACGGCGGTAACTCACATAGCAGCGGGTTAGTGCAGGTGCACTGCCCGCCCGACGTTCGGCGCACCGCGCCTGCGGCACACCTTCGGGCGCTGAGACGGGATGCGCGGCCGCGCTGAGCGTGTCCTGCCAGGTGGTGCCGAAAGCGGTCGCCGCGGCCTCGTCGCGGAACCGGAACAGCGTGGTGCTGTAGGAATGCGCGACGCCGTCCACACCGCCGCGATCCCATGCCGCGCCGAGCTCGGCGGGTTCGGCGGGACGGAAGTGCAGGCTCGCGCGACCCGACCACGGGGCGAACTCGCGTGAGGAGATAGCGATCTGCTGATTGGCCGGGCCGGGAATCAGGGTGCGGCGCAACAGATCGTCGGGGTCGCGGGGGAGTTCTGCGATCTGGTCGGGTGCGGTCGGCGTGAAGTTGTCGAGCAGCGGGATCTGGGCGTCGAGGACCGCCGCGACGCGCTTGGCGAGGGCGTCGATGTCGGGGGAGGGGTGCTGCAGGAACATGCTCACCACGATCTCGCCGTGCGCGAAGGTGGCGCCGATCGTTTTGATGCCCGGTCGCCAATGTGCGTGTGCGGCAGGGTAACCGGGGATCGGCACCGGCCGGTTGTCCGGGCTCACCCCGAAATCGGTCGCCTCTAGATCGCGCGCCGCTTCCTTGGCGGTCGCGGCGCCGGGAAACCGCAACAGCACGACCCTGGTGATCCGCGCATCGGTCTCGATCGCCGGTTTCGTCTTGTCGAACGCCTGGCTGCCTTCGGCGATATCGAAGCCGACGATCATCCGGTGCCGTTCCAGCACAGGCAGATTGACATTCGAGATGGCCGAGACCTCGGACGTTCGTCGCGGCGTGTCCAAGACGTCGGTGCCCCAGTTGTAGGTCAGCGCCGGATCGATCTCGTGCGGAAACACCACCGCTCCCGCCATCCGCAGACCTTCCAGAATCGGGCCGTCCGTGGGCTTTCGGCCCGCGTCGATATCGGCGGGAGCGGTCGTATAACTGCCCACGTCCAGGGATCGAACATCGATCTCACCGGGGATCGCGGCACCCTCGACGGTGCCGCAGCCGACGAGCAGAACAGCCAACGCGCCGAGAGCGAAGCGCGCGGTCACAGGGGTGCGGTGCTCAACCATTGGTCGATCATCTCCTGATGGGTGTGGCCCTTCCAGTACACCTGGAGCAGCACAGTCGAATACGGTGCGGCATCGAACCGCACCAGCAGCCAAGGCCCGGTGGAGCCGTTGAAACTGTGCACGGTCATCGGCCTGCCGTAGCGTGACCGCAGCTGCTGGGTCGGCCCGGCGGGCAGGGTCGAGACGAACCGGTCGACGGTCTCGGCATCCTTGTGCGCGAGGAGCTGTAGTTGCAGTCCCTCGCGATCGGTGCAGTCGAAACCGGTGTCCCACACCGAATCAGCGTTCTTCGTCGCGAAACTGCACCGGAACCCCCGATATCCTTCACTGTCGGGATTCGCGGGCAACAGGTCGGGGAACATGGCGATGGTCGGCCGCGCTGCCGCCCAGGCGTCGACCGTGGTGGTCGGCGTGGCGGTCGTTGTCGTCGGAACCGCACCGTTGTCGCCTGATCCCCGGTTCACGAGCACGGCAGTCGCGATAGCCAGCACGAGCACCAGCCCGACGGCGCTCACCGTCCACCACACCGCCTTACCGCGACGCGTGGCCCCGTCCGGTTGTGCCCGACTCTCGACACCGAGCGCACGCTCATCCGGAGCGCCGATTCCAGGTGCGGCCCAAGCCGGTCCGCTCGGCCCGGCGTCTTGCAGACGCGGGCTGCCCTGATGAGCGCCGAGCAACGGCTGACCTGTGCCACCGGTGAACAGCGTTGCCCCACTGCCCGACTCGGGCGCGGTGAACGGTTGCGTCGGAGCGATTCCACTCGTCAGCGCTGTGGTGGCCGCCGCGACCATCTCCGCGCAGGTGGCGAACCGGTGACCGGGATCCTTGGCCAACGCCCGCTCGAACACCGGGTCGGCCGCGGCCAGCCCGGGCACCATCGCGCTGATCCGCGGCACCGGTTGCATCAGATGCGCCGCCACCAACGCACCCGCACTGGTAGCGGTATACGGCGGACACCCAGCCAGTAGGTGAAAAAGCGTGCACGCCAACGAATACTGATCCGAACGCGGACTCGCACCACGCCCGTCGAGCTGCTCGGGCGCCGCGTACCGCAGTGTCGCCACCAGCGACCCGGTCTCGGTCAGCGCGGTGCCCTCGTCGACCGCCTTGGCGATGCCGAAATCGGTGAGCAGCACCCGCTGACCGCCCCCGTTGGCGCTCTCGCTGAGCAGAATATTGGCCGGTTTGACGTCGCGGTGCAGCAACCCGGCCGCGTGCGCGTAGTCGAGCGCATCGGCCGTCGACCGCGCGATATGCAACGCCCGCTCCGGCGCCAACGCCCCCGCCCGCACCGCCGATTCCGCATCGGAGCCCGCGACGTACTGCATCGCGATCCACAGCCGACCGTCCTCGCTACCCCGATCGTGGATCGCCACGATATTGGGATGATCCAGCCGCCCCGCCAGATCGGCCTCCCGCTCGAACCGCCCACGGAACACCGGATCCGCCGAGTAGGAGGAGTGCAGCAACTTCACCGCGACCAGCCGCGGCAACCTCGGATGCCGGGCGGCGAACACACTGCCCATCCCGCCCGACCCGAGCACCCGCTCGATGCGATAACCGGCGAAGATGTCACCGGCCCTGAGCTCGTGCATGGTGCCACGCTAGCCCAGGACCGGCGTCCTCGCGATCGTTCAGCGGCGGATCCGGCGCACGGCGATCGTCGCCGAGACAGCGGCGACGAGGGTGGTCGCCGCGCAGATCAGGTGCACGACCGCCACCGCGTCGGCCGTCGATGCCGTGGTCGTCCCCGCGAGTTCGAAGAACACCGAACCGATGCTCGCGATCCCGACGACGATCCCCATCTGCACACCGGTCACCAGAATCCCGCTGGCATCGGCAGCGAGCGTGATCGGCACTGCGGCCAGCGCCCGCGTCATCAACGGACTGAACGCCAACCCGTTGCCGAGCCCGTACAGCCCGAACGCGATCGACGCCGCAGGCCCCACCCCCGCACCGTCACCCAGCAACCACGCCAGCCAACCCAGCGACATCGCGCTCGCGACGAGGCCGAAGGGAATCATCAGCGTGTGCCATCGAGCCGGAACGCGTTGCCAGTACAGCCCCGCCACCGCGAACGCGACACCCATCGGCAAGAACTGCACGCCCGCCCGCAGCGCGCTGTAGCCGAGATCGCTCTGCAGGTGAATCGCGCTCACGAACAGCCACCCGCTGAAGGTCCCCATCACCAGCAACAGCGTGGCGGCCGTGGCGATCAGCCCGGGCGCCCCGACCACCTGCGGCGCGAACAGCGGATCGCGACCATGCCCGGCAACCGCGCGCTCGACCAGCACGAACACCACCAGCCCGAGCACACCCGCACCCAGACACAGCCATGACCACAGCGGAAAGCCGAGTTCACGCCCGAGCACCAACGGCACAACCAACAGCAACACCGTTGCCGTGAGCGTCACCAGTCCCGGCCCGTCGACCGTTCGATCCGTGCGCCCCGCGGTGACCGGCAGCACCCGCGGCGCCAGCACCAGCAGTGCGAGCCCGAGCGGCACGTTCACCAGGAACACCGCCCGCCAACCACTGCCCGCCACATCCGCGTCGACGATCAACCCACCGAGAATCTGCCCGGCCACCACGCCACCGGAGACGATCGCCGCATAAATACTCAGCGCCCTCGCCCGGGCGGCCCCGGCGAAAGTGCGCTGGATCAACGTCATCACCTGCGGCACCATCGCCGCCGCACCCACCCCCTGACCGAATCGGAACACCATGAGCGAGGCCTCGTTCCACGCCAGCCCACAGGCCAGCGAGGTCAGCGTGAACACGACGAGCCCCGCGACGAACACACGACGCTGAGTGAACCGGTCACCCAGTCGCGCACCGCCCACCAGCAGCGCCGCGTATGCGATCACATAACCGGCGACGATCAATTGCAGTGCGGCGCCGCTGGTATCGAGGTCGGCGCGAATAGACGGGATGGCGACGTTGACGATGGAACCGTCGAGCACCGCCATGAACTGGGCGGTGAGGATGACGACGAGCAGGGCGATCGAACGCCTGCCCGCCGCAGGTTCGGGCACTGGTGCCGGTCTGAGCATCTGGATCATCCACTGATCGTCGGCCGGTCGATGTGGCGTGAATAGGAGCCCACCGATACGGGTACTCCGAATACCCGACTACGCGACCGACCATGTCTGGTGTCGGAATAGCTTGTCCAACAACGCAACCGATGATCTAGGCTGAATTCGTCCACTCGGTTCGATGCCCGAAAGGCGCCCCGATGTCTTCTGCCGCTTACCCCAGCGCTGTGCCGGTCGGGGTCGACACCACCCGTGCGAGTATCGCGCGTGTCTACGACGCCGCCCTCAACGGCAAGGACAACTTCGACGTCGACCGCGAGGTACTCGACCAGGTCCGCACCGTCGCCCCGCAGGTCAACGACCTCGCCTGGGCCAACCGCGACTTCCTGATCCGGGTCTGCCGCTTCCTCGCCAGGGCGGGCGTCGACCAGTTCCTCGACCTCGGATCGGGCCTGCCGACCGCGGAGAACACCCACCAGGTCGTCCAGCGGGTCAACCCCCAGTCCAAGGTCGTCTACGTCGACAACGACCCGTCGGTCCTCGTCCACGCCGCCGCACTGCTGGCCAGCAACAGCCGCACCCGCATCGCCGAAGCCGACATCTTCCGCCCCCTCGAGGTCCTCGGCAACGAAACGGTCCGCCGCGAACTCGACTTCACCCGTCCGGTGGCCCTGTTCCACATCGGCACCCTGCACCACTACCTCGGCGAAGACGGCCCCGCCCTGATGCAGACCTACATCGACGCCCTGCCGTCCGGTTCGTTCGTCGCCATCGCCCACTTCCACGACCCCGAGACCGCCGAATACAGCGAGCTCGCCCAGAAGATGGAAGAGAAGTTCATCCACAGCCCGATGGGCAGCGGCCGCTTCCGCACCCGCGACGAAATCCAAGCCATGTTCGGCACCCTCGACATGGTCGAACCCGGCCTCGTCCGCTGCGACGACTGGTGGCCCGACGGCCCCCACCTCACCCCGCTGTCCGACGTCCGCAACTGCATCGTCGGCGGCGTCGGCCGCAAGCGCTAGATCTCACCACGCGAGAATTGCCGCTGCGTGTGCACGGCCGGTCATGTTCCGCCGGATGCGCTCTCAGACCATGCCGCCGTTGGCGCGCACCGTCTGGCCGTTGACCCAGTGACCGGCGGGGCTGGTGAGGAAGGCGACGACATTCGCGATGTCCTCGGGAGTGCCGAGGCGTTCGAGCGGCGGGTTCTTGGCGAGCGCGTCGATCAGTTCGGGTGACTTTCCGTCCAGGAACAGGTCGGTCGCGGTCGGGCCGGGAGCGACGGTGTTGACGGTGACATCGCGCCCGCGCAACTCTCGGGCCAGGAGCAGCGTGATTGCCTCGACCGCGGCCTTGCTCGCGGCGTAGGCGCCGTAGGTCGGGAGCTGGGTGCCCACGACCGAGGTCGAGAACCCGACGAACGAACCACCGGCGCGCACCCGCCGCGCGGCTTGCTGTGCCACGACGAACGTGCCGCGAATGTTGGTGCGGTGCAACGCGTCGAGCACGCTGAGGTCCAGGTCGGCAATCGTGGACAGGGCCAGCCGACCGGCGCAGTTCACGACGACGTCGACGCCACCGAACTCGGCCTCGGCGCGGTCGAAAAGCGCGGCCATCTCGTTCTCGTCGGCGACGTCGGCTTTGACCGCGATCGCAGTGCCGCCCGCCGCGGTGATCGCGGCGACCGTCGCGTCCGCGGCGGCGGTGTTGCCCGCGTAGGTCAATGCGACGGCCAGCCCGTCGGCAGCGAGCTTCTCGGCGACGGCGCGGCCGATACCGCGGGAACCGCCGGTGACAATGGCGACCCGTCGGGCCGCGGAAGTTGTGTTGGTCATGCCGTCCACGATTGCCGCTGTTGCCACCGGTAACAAGGGGACCTCACCCCCAGGGTCCGCGACCCGGACCTGGCGCACACTGGAGCCATGCCATCGGCCAAATACACCGAGCTGGGCGCATTCCTGCGCTCGCGGCGTGAGCGGATCCGGCCCGAGGACGTCGGCCTGGTGCCCGGGCACCGGCGCCGGGTCGCGGGGCTGCGGCGCGAAGAGGTCGCCCAACTGGCCGGCGCATCGGTGGACTACTACACCGAACTCGAGCGCGGCGCGGGCTCGCAACCGTCCGAGCAGATGCTCGCCGCGCTCGCGCGCGCCCTTCGGCTCACCTTCGACGAGCGCAATCACCTGTTTTCGCTGGCCGCACGTTCGGCCCCGCCGCGGACCGGCGCCGCCGTCCACGTCCATCCCGCCATGATGGACCTGCTCACCCGCCTGACCAGCACACCCGCGCTGATCATCACCGACTTGCACGCGACCCTGGTCCAGAACCCCCTCGCTGTCGCCTTGCTCGGTGACCAATCCGGTCATCGCGGAAAACGATCGAGCTTCGTCTACCGCTGGTTCACAGACCCCGAATCGCGGCGCCTGTATCCGGCGCAGGACCACGCGACACAATCACGCGCCTTCGCCGCCGACCTGCGTGCCGCCGCGGGCCGCCGCGACGCCAAGGACACCGAAGCCGCCACGATGATCGATGAACTGCTGCGACTCTCCCCGGAGTTCGCCGCCCTGTGGGCCGAACACGAGGTTGCCTTCCGTCGCGACGATCGCAAACGCATCGTCCACCCGAGTCTCGGCCTGCTCGAGGTCAATTGCCTCAACCTCTTCAGCGAGGACGGACGCCAACGCCTGCTCTGGTTCACCCCCGCACTGGGAACCGACAGCGCCGACGCCCTCGACCTCCTCGCCGTCCTCGGCACCCAGCAGTTCGACGCGAACGAAAAACGCTGAGCCGCGACTTCGAGCACGACGAGGTGGCCTGGTTGTACGGAGCTTCAGTTGGCGAAGCCGCCCTTGGGCGCGATGATCTCGAGGTTGGTGCCGTCGGGGTCGTTGAAGTAGGCCACCTGCGTGCCGAGCGCCGAGTCGGGAGTGACCTCGCCCGCGGTGAAGGTGTAGTCCTCGCCGAGGAAGTCGTAACCGGCTTCCTTCATGCGGGTGTAGACCGCATCGAAGTCGTCGACCTGCAAACACAGGTGCATCGAACCCGGGCGGTTGGCCTTGCCGTTGGTGGGCTCGCCGACGGGGTCGCGGAATTCGATGAGGTCGATCCCGATGTTGTCCAGGTTGATCGTCGCGTAGCGCAGCCGGGCATTCGACAGGCCCTGTGAGCCGCCGAACGCAACACTGTCCATCTCGCCGGATGCGACGGGATCCCGGCCGGTGAGTGCCGAGTAGTACGCGATGGAGCGGTCGAGGTCGGCGACGGAGATGCCGACATGGGCGCCCTTGGTGAGGCCGATGGGAGTAGAAGCGGTTGCCATTGCGTGAGCTCCTCTTTTAGTTGCTGACGCCTGTAGTTGCAGGCGCGCGTTAATGCTGGCATGATTAGTACGCGTACGCAACTACCTTCGAATGCATGTCTGGAGTAGAAAAATGGTGGATTCTTCTGTGATTGCCGGTCAGCTCACCATCGCCGACGCGGAGGCTCTCGTGGCTACCGCTCGTGCGTCGGCCGAGGCGAACGGCGTGCTGGTCAGCGTCAGCGTGGTGGATTCGGGCGGAAACCTGTTGGCGTTTCGCCGCGATGATCGTGCTGTCCTGATCTCGGGTGAGACCAGCACCCGCAAAGCTTTCACTGCTGTGCAGTTGAACGCCGCGACCGCCGATGTCGTCGATGCCGTGAAGCCCGACGGGCCGTTCCATTCACTGCAGACAGCGCTGGATCGTCCCTTGCTGTTCATCGCCGGCGGGGTTCCAGTGTATCGGGGCGGGCGGCTGGCAGGCGCGATCGGCGTCGGCGGCGGGGCGCCCGAGCAGGACCATGCCTTCGCCACCGCAGCCGTCGCGGCCCTCGACTAGCCTGCCGCGGGCTCCAGGACCACCGCGGGTCGTGCGGTGAGGCAGAATGTAGAGGTGAACGATAGATCGAAGCCGAGGCTCGGGGGGCCTGCCGTCATGGGATCGACAGGTGTCGCGACGCATGTCCGCGGGTAATTCGATGTCAGATCACGAAGCGGGCCCTGTATCGGCCCGGTGGACGTCGGTTCGATGCTGTGGAGCGGTGGAAGTGAGAAGACAGTGAAGCCCGCCGACGATGGTGCCGGTGCGGCCGAAAAAGGCAAGTCGAACGTCGTTCGACTACCGAAGCGACCTCGCCGCGGCCGCGACGACATCGACGAAATGCGCCGCCGCCCCTGGCTCGCCGACCACGACGCCGCCCCCACCCGCCCGGTAACTCGCGCGGAGCTCCAAAGTCAGACAGGAGCGTGGCCGGCCGACGCGGCTACCCCGCCGGCCCCCGACCACGACGAGAACGTGATCGACCTACTCGCCTCTCGCCGCAACCGCGCCGACACCGACGCGTCACCCCGCATCGGTCGACCGAGGGTAAGACCGCGCCGAATCAGCTCCGGCGATCGAAAGCCGGACGACACCACTCCGTCATCGCCGGACATAGCAGACTGAATCGCTGGCCGTCAGCCACCGCAGTTGTTCATCGCCGCGGCCGAGATACTCCTCGGCCAAGTAGCGACCCATCCCAGTGGTGATCACGATGGTGCGCATTCAGTCCTCCTGACCGACAGCACTCGTCAGCAGGTTCGCCGAATCGCATCGCCCGCCCGGGCTGGATGCCGGGTCGTTTGCTGAAAGTGGTTGAACATCATACTGATCCGTGCATTCATCGATCAGGTGTTTCGTGAAAACCAAGCGTCCTCGAACATTTCGTGCAACGGACGAGGTGGGAGCAGGACGGCGTACGGGCCGATGATGTCCTTGTCGTCGATGCGGACCAGATGACGGTCGAGCTTCGCGGTCTCCAAGGGAAGGTGCGGTGGCGTCATCTTCGCGGTCCACGGCCCCGGGATGAATGCGGTGCGTCCGGCCCTGGCGCGCTTGTCCTCGACAACCAACCGCCGGGCGACGAGTTCGGCCTGGGCCTTCTTGTGCCGCGTGGGCGTCCAGTTGTTGAAGCGGCGCACCGCACGGTCGGTGGGACGGGCCAGGGTCAACAGTTGGAGGTACAGCGCCGCGGCATCCGGGCTCGCGCCGATGGCTGCCGACACTCGCTCGACCAACTCGGGAACGCTGTGTCGCGGGTCTGCTTCGTAGTGACCGGCGGCCACCGGTGTGGTGGCGGCGCGGTCGACGAGCCGGGACAAACCGGTCACGAGAGTTTCCTCGCAGCGGATCGCATGGGTCAGTTCCGTCAACCCATGATCCGCACAGACGTGCAGGCTTCGGGCGACAGTGTCGGGGTCCGCAAGAGCGGCGGGGCGCAGGAAGGTCGAACGGTGCCACTCGTGCGCGTCGACGACGATCAGGCCGTTGTCGTACACGATCCGGTCCCGCGGAGTGACCGTGAAGGTATCCGGTCCGAAGAGCTCGGCGGAGAAGTACTCCGAGTGAATACCGACGAGCAGCGAGGGAGCATGCCATCGCGCTCGGAGTCGATCATGCAGCTCGTCGATCCCTCCGCTGTCCGGATCCGCGACGGGCCGTTCGGTGAGGGCCCACGCCAGTGCGGTCGCCGGTCCCCGAAAGGGATTCCACTGCCGCAGGTAGGCCGCACTCGTATCGCCGTGATACAGATCGAGCCATCCGTGCCGGTTCACTCGTAGGTGGCAGCGCAGGTCCTTGGTTGCGATGGTCGTGTGCTGCGGATGCGCCAGCGCCAGCGCGAACGATCCGGACAGGCCGGTGGAAGCTTCGAGTTCGATGATCAGTTCCTCGGACACGTACAGCTGCCTGCCCAGCAGTTCGTTCCACACCGCCGCCATTCGTTCGGCGGCGGCGAGATCGCCGTCGTCGGTCCACAATTCACTGACGTCCTCAGGTACGCCTGCGGCCAGTAGCCGATGGCGACCTGCCCAATCGAGTTGCCGCGAGAAGTGCTCGTACTGTTCGGCGACCGCGGAATTCGCGCGATATGGCTTGGTCCGGACCATCTTGTCGTGCGCATCGTGCAGGCTCGCCAGCCCGCCCCCGAATCCGCATCGCCGTGGCATCCCGTCCAGTGCCAGCCGGGCGATCGGTTCGCGGACACCGGTGAGTTCGACGAAGTGCCGAACCGCCTTCTCGCTCGGGGTGCGCGGTCCGTGCTGGGACAACAGGTCCAAAAGCCGTTCGATGCGGGAGGCATCATCGCGGGTGATGGAGACGGTGCGGACCTCGGTCGCGTCCGCCGGTGGCGCGATGTCAGCGGGTTGCACGAACGAGCCCCCGCGCAGCAAGGTGCGTTCGAGGGTGGAGGGTTCGGTCCGTTCCCATCGGCCGATCCGCCATTCACCGGGAACCGCGAATGGTTGCGCGACCCAGGTTGTCAGCAGGGCGACCAGGGCGAGGCGTTCGGTTTCGGGTGTACGGGCGTTGATCGCGCGTCGAACAACCGCGTCGATGTGGCCGAGCAGGGGTGTCCAATCGATGGGCGGTGCGGGTGGGCTGATCCGGCGCACGGCGTCATCGATGTCGCCGGCCAGGTAGCGGCCGTCCGCGGCGAGAGCGGTGAGAGTGGCGGGCACGACGGTGGAGTGAGTGTTCGTGTGGTGGTCGAGCAGACCGAGCAGCGCGGGGAGAAGTTCGGAATCCGGCGTCGGGACAGGTGCGCAGACGAGGACCCCGGATCGAATCGTCGCCACTCGCCGGGAGATTCGTTCGCGGGTGGCGACCAGCTGGGCCGCCCGGTCGGCCTGTGCGCGCACGCCGTCGACGAGTGGGGGAGCGGTGATGCCCGAAGGCATGACGGCGTCGGCCAGCAAGGCGCGCGCGCCGACCGCGTCGAGTTCGCGCAGGGCAGTCGACCCCGCGGGATCACGCGGGATCAGGAAGTGCCAGAACGCCGGGGGCGGAAAGGCCCCGCGATCGCGCGGCTCGGTGCCTACGTCCCACAGCGCACTGTCACCATCGTGGGCGCGTATCGGGCCGAAGCCAGTGGCGCCTGCGGAGGAGCCGCAGGTCATGATCAGGTCGCTGTCGCGCTCGGGGAAACGAACCAGACCCCATGGATCGCCGATACCTCTGCCACCGGTGAAGGTGGCGCGGCGGCCGTCGACGGATTCCAGCACCCAACCGGCCCAGTCGTTGCGGTCGGACATGATTCGGAAGCCGCTGACACCCGCCACCGAACCGAGTGGCGAGGAGGTGACTCCCTGCGGCAATGAGACGTAGGAAAGCGACCTGCTCGAGATTTCCTTGTCAGCGGGCAGGCTTCTTTCGGTGAAAAACGCGGGAAGTGAGAAACTTTCCGCAGGCGCGCCGCTGCTGGGATCCAGCTCGGCCCAGGTGGCCCGACCGTCGAATCCCCACACCTGTGCACCGTCGCTCAACTGATACCGGCGGTCCGCGACGCCATGGCGGTCGCCGGATCGCAGGATTCGCTGACCGTCGTGACGGCCGTCGGGCGTGGCGAACTGATACCCGAGGCCGTCGTATGTGTTGCTGCGGCAGGCGACCATGCCATACGAGTCGGTGGGGGTGAACTTCTCGTCGGGTGCGCTCGTCCAGAACGCACGATTCGGGTGAAACGTCTCGGTATCGCTGTAGCCGACCAGGAAATCGCCGCCCGCGTAGAACACCGCCCGCAGATGTTTGCGGGTGGAGATGGTGAACTCGGTCTCGGCCACGGCGGCGTGCGGGTCGATCACCACGGCACGGTTGCGGTTGTAGAGGGTGAGCATCGGCCAGGTGGCCGTGACGCCCTGTGCGCCGTCCAGCTCACTGATCGCCGCTTCCCAAGCGGGCCAGTGGAATTCGCTCGGAATCCCGGCTCGTAGCGTGCGGAGCAACGGGTCGATGCCGTCGAGGGCGGCCAGTGCTTCCTCGATGCCGTCCAGCGCCTGCACAGTCGGTAGGTCGAGCAGTCCGTCGAGTTCGGCGAGTGCCGTTTCGGCATCCAACAGACCGCCGCTCGCGACTCGTTCGATGAGGGCGACGATGCGGGTGAACACCGACCGTTCGATGCCGGGATTGTCCGGCAGACGGACGATGGCAGTGGTGGTGGTTCGGCTGTCCGCGTGCACCACACTTTCCAGTCGCGGGCCGAGGACCGGATCGGCGGCCAAGGAGATGAGGTCGCGCCGCGATCGAGCGCCCCAGAACTGCATTCGGCTGCCCGTGGGGCCCTCCACACCGGCGCCCACCGCCAGCAGTGCGTCGGCGAGTTCGGTGTCGAGGTGCGCGTGGCCGAATCGACCGCGTGCCATGGACACCGGCTTCCCGGATTCCTTCAGTCGGGGGCCGATCCGCTCGATCAGGTCGAACAGTTCGGGTGGCATCTGTTGTGCGGTCACGCCGCCGTAAGGCACCTCGACGAAGCTGTACATGAAGAAGAAGTCGCTGATCCACTGAGCCGGTCCGTCTGGGAAATCGAGTGTTCCGGCTGCCAGCCCGTCTATCGCGCCCACCGCGTCGAGCAGCCGCAACAGCGCTGATCCGTCGGTGGCGGTCTCCGGGAACACGGTCAGCAGCGGCTCGACGTCCTGCGGCGGTGCCTGCGCGAATACCTTCGCCGCACCGTCGAGCAATCCGTCGGGAATCTTCTGGGAGGTGCAGGCCACGAGCACATCACGCAGAACTTCGGAGTCCGCTTCGATACCCAGTCCCGCGGCCTTCGCCGAGGCGCGCACACGGCGGTGCAGATCCGCGCCGAGTGACGCACCACCCTGTGCCAGTGCCACGAGCAGCCGAACGAACGCGTGATGCGCCTCCTGTGCCGATCCCAAACTGCTCAGCCAGCGTTGATGAGCCGCGACCTCTTTGACCGGCAACGCTCCCGCGCGAGCGAACAACAGGGTGTTCTCCCTGTGGTAGTCCACGTGCACCGGCAGCGAATGCTCTCGTTCGGCCGCCCGTGCCCGCCCGTACGCGCTGATCGCCGCCGTACGGTACCGCGAGTCCCCTTGCGAGGCACTCAGCCAGTGCCCGACCATGTCCCACAGCCAGGGTCGATGTCGCTCGGGCAATCCTTCTGTCTGCCAGTCGACGTCATCGACGAAGGCGCCGGGCTTGCGCGTCTTCCTGAATTTCTCCCGGAGGGTCATTACGAGGTCCTCCGCGCTGGTGAGAGCATCGGGATCGAAGTGGCGCACCCAGTCCGAGTACAGCGTCGAGTCCAGGGGGTCGGTGGGCGGCAAGATCAGCATGCGATGGATTGTTGCAAACAGGGGTGACATCTCACGTTCGGCAATAGGCTGTAAACCCCTGAGCTGCAGCAGTTCTGCCATGTCGGGCACTGTGTCGGCGCCATGGCTGGCTCGGCTGGGATCTGACCGCTAATGTCGGCTGGACTGTAGGGAGGGCTGAGTGCCGCGCACTTCGGATTCGACGCCGGGGGACCGTGCCCCACAGGAGAATTGGTCCACGGTGCGCGTCGACAGGGTGCGCACCCCCAGAATTCAGAAGGCAACGATGAGCACGATCCCCGTCCACCTACCGCTTCCCACCGAAATTCGCCGGCGGTGGACCGCGCTAGCGCTGATCCAGCACGCGATCGGTCTCGGCGACGACATGATTTCGATGCACCGCACACCGTTCTCGACAGTGTGGACATTCGACGACGACGGCGGTGGCAACTGGGCACAGCTGACCTGCCTGGACGATGGACGCGCGGCTATCTGTGGCAATGACCATGAGAGTTCCGAGCGGCAATTTCTGCCGCAATGGCCCGAGGCGGAAGTTCCGGTTCAGGTCGCCGGGGTACCCGAGTGGTGGATCGATTCGCTGAGCGAGATATCGAGCCGCGCGCGCCCTGTCGGGTTCGTCTACGGATTCGATGATTCCGGCTGGCGCCGCGCCTCCTACGCGCACGACGACGGCGCCGAGTATCTGCTCGAGTCGGCGACCTCCGACGCGGTGACGATTCGCGAGGCCGTCGAAGCTTTGGACCTCGCCTTCCAGGATGTCATCGACGACCTCGCCGAGGAGGCGATCGACGATGAGGACTGGGCGGAACCCGAATACACCCCGGAACTCGGAGCTCTGACGGCACTCGTCGCGGCTGGTGCCGCTGCCACCGTGGATATGGTTCGCGCTGCGTGCAGCCCGGTTCCGTGTGCGGAGGACTCTGTCGTCGAGGCGCTGGAAGGCTTCGGCGGGACCGAGGTGCTCCGGTAGAGGTCGGATCCCTGTGCGGGACTTGCTCATTCGCGAGTGCTGGACACGCCGCGTCGATCCGGGTACCAGCACCACCTGGATACCAGGATCGACATCGGCGACGATTGTGTGATGAGTGATCTGGTCGACCTACGCTCGGTGCGCACCGAGCGCCGAGCCCAACTCGGCGCGTTCCTGAAATCGCGTCGCGCCAAGATCGCCCCGGCCGATGTCGGGTTGCCGTCCGGCTCGCGTCGTCGCACGCCTGGGCTGCGGCGCGAGGAAGTTGCCCAATTGTCGGGAATCGGGACGACCTGGTACACGTGGCTCGAGCAGGGCCGTCGGATCAACGCCAGCACTCAGGTTTTGGATGCCGTCGCTCGTACGTTGCGTCTCGATCCGACGGAGAAGGCGCATCTGTACCGACTGGCTGATGTGCCGACGGTGCAATCGGCGCAACAGTCCGAGATGCCACCGGGCCTCGCCGCGATTCTGACGCAGTTGAATCCGCTGCCTGCGGTGCTACTCACCGCGAAATACGATGTGCTGGCCCATAATGACGCCTACGCGGCTCTGTGTCCGGGATTCGCCCTGACGACGAAAAGTGTGTTGCGTCAGGTCTTTCTCACCCCCGATTGCTGTAACCCGTACGTGCACAATTCCCATGATCTGCGGCGGATGGTCGCTTATTTGCGTGGCGCCTACGTCAAGTATTTCGGGGATCCGGGCTGGCAGTCATTCGTTGATGAGATGTGTAGCAAGAGTGCATTGTTCGCCGAGTTGTGGGCGAGCAACGATGTCGCAGTGCCGGCAAACCTGGTAAAGGTGATCCAGAACCTGGCTGTCGGTTCGGTCGCGATGCACATGACGAGTATGTCGTTGCCGGTCATCGACGGGGCGTGGGTGCAGGTCTTCACCCCGGTCGACGACACCGAGTCGGCCAAGCTGACGGCGTTGCTGGCAATGACGCCTGAGCAGCGTGGTGCGTCGTGGCAGGCGCATGTCGCTGCCGCGCATCCAGGTGATTGAAAGTACTGGCCAGGGACCGCAGTGGCGGGTTAGATCTGCTGCGGCTCGAGGACATCATGAACGTGGTCTACGTTGCCTTCAGGCAACGTCGGATTCGGGCCGGTGGTCGCGGCGACTGTCAGACTGGCTGGATGAAACCTGATGGTCGGGCACGGGCACTGTCCTCGTTGCGTGGTTTGGCGGTAGGTGACGCGTTCGGGGCATGTTTCGACGACGCGATCAATCGTGGCGCGTTGCGGTCGCGAACCCTGTTGCCCGGGCCGTGGCTGTGGACCGACGATACGCAGATGGCGTGCTCGATTTTCGCTGTGCTCAGTGCCCACGGTCGCATCGATCAGGAGGCGCTGGCCGGTTCTTTCGCTGAGCATTACGACATCTATCGCCGATACGGGCCCGGGACGAGCCGGATCTTGCGGCTCATGCGCCAAAAGGGCTATCACTGGAGTGAACTCGCTCAACAGGCACGTGAGGGGCGGGGTTCCTGGGGCAATGGTGCGTCCATGCGGGTGGCACCGCTGGGTGCGTGGTTCGCTGATGACCTGGACCGGGTTGTTGAAGAGGCGACAGCTTCGGCGGTGGTCACCCATACCCACCCCGATGCTGTAGCCGGTGCGGTCGCGGTGGCTGTTGCTGCTGCCTTGTTCTCGACGCAACCGCAGCTACGTCGTAGTCAGTTTCTCGAAACGGTCGCTGCCTGGACGCCAACCGGCCCTGTCCGAGACAAGATCACCAATGCCGAGGATGTTCGCGATGCTGTCACTGCGGCTGCGGAGCTGGGTGTCGGACACGACACCTCCGCGCTCGATACTGTCCCGTTCTGCCTCTGGGTCGCGGCTCACCACGGCCATGATTTCGCCGACTCGTGCTGGACGGCCGCCTCGGCAGGCGGTGACAGT
Organism: Nocardia sp. NPDC058705; assembly: GCF_042749305.1. Lineage (NCBI taxonomy): Bacteria > Bacillati > Actinomycetota > Actinomycetes > Mycobacteriales > Nocardiaceae > Nocardia > Nocardia sp. NPDC058705. The sequence goes on from NZ_JBHYRN010000007.1 coordinate 243,386, forward strand.
GACACCACGTGCGCAATCATCGGCGGAATTATCGGTGCCGGCCCCGTCCGCGAGATCGTGCCGCCCGAATGGTTCGCGAGCTGCGAGCTGCTACCTGAATGGGCAACCGCGGCTATACCGCTTGCCTGAAGACGCGCTGTAATGCCGCTGGGCGTGCGGTCGCGGTGACAGATGTCGTGATCAAGTGACGCCGAGCGCGATCGCGACAGTGGTCCGCCGCCGATGAGAATCGCAAGCAGCTCGACGGGTGCTACCAGGTACCAGGACTTTTCACGTCCCACGACAGCCGGATCTGAGGTTTGGTCTGCAGTGTCACAGGCTCGTTCGTGAGATCCTGAAGCCACAGCCGCAGACCTTCGTAGTCGGCCGGGCCTCTGTCGATGCTGAGTCGATCCACTGGGCGAAGACGGCCCAAGTGTGTGTGCTCTTGCTCGCCCGTGTAGATGCTGACGTAGGCCTCGCCTGCGACGGGGTCCAGGGAGAACCGAACGGTCTGCGCTCCTCGGGTCAGGTGGAACGAGTGCAATCCGACGGGCCAGACGAGATCATCGAACTGCCGTGTCGGCTCGTCCTCGAAGAGCCAAATGAGATCGGCGAGCTCGGGAATCTCCATGCGTTGACAGTAGCGGCGGGTCCAGGGTCTGGAGTGCGGTGACCATCTGCCAGATCCAGGCAGCTTTGATGTCGTGGACGCTGCCTGGTAGAGCCGGTGAGAGCCAGACGATCTCACCCTCGGTCGAGGCCAGGACCTGCACATTCATCCCGTGGAGGCGATGTTTGCCCGAGTAGAACGGCCGATCCGCGGCGACTCGATCGATCGGAATCACGGTTCCATTGAGGATCAAATAGCTGTGACCAGCAGCTTTCGCGGTTCGCAACGCCGATTTCAGCCCTGGGCCTGCGCTGACAACAATGTAGTTGTTTCCTCGACGTAGAACCAGGCGGTACTGGTCGAGACGTCGAACCCGGCCGCGAGATCGGTGAACGGTTCGCCTTTATGCAGGTAGACCAGCACAAGCATCGCTTGTTGGCCCGGATGACAACGGCAGTGCGGCACGGTAGAACAACAAGGGAAGCCTCTGGTGGACGAGCGGACTTGGTAATCAGCTCTCTTACCAGGGGCTTCGCCAGTTCGCATGTCGAGCTGGGCGTCAATCATGTTGCTATTCAACAGTCTTCAGCGACAGTATGAAATGGGTTTTGTGTAGACTACCCGCATGGCGTACGGGGGCTACCAGGACGAAATTCGACAACAACACATAATGACGCCACTCAAGGCTGCTGAACTGGAAGAACATGCGTCTAGAGTCATGTCGCCTCAACTGTGGTCCTATGTAGCAGGAGGTGCTGGGGACGAGACCACTCAACGGGCCAATATCGACGCATTCGATCGATGGGGCCTGATTCCACGAATGTTCTCCGGCACCGATGTACGTGACCTGTCGATCAGCTTGTTCGGGATGAAGTTGCAAACCCCGATCTTTACGGCACCGATAGGCGTACTGGGCCTCTGTACACCTGACGGCCACGGCGATCTGGCTGCGGCTCGCACCTCCGCTGCTACCGGCGTGCCATTGACGCTGTGCACGTTTGCTAACGATGCAATGGAAGACGTTACGCCGCTACTTGGCGACACCCCAGGGTTCTTTCAGCTGTACGTGCCCAACGATCGTGAATTGGCCGCGAGCTTCATGAAGCGTGCCGAGTCGGCCGGATGTCGGGCTATTGTTGTCACGCTCGACCAGCCAGTGACGGGTTGGCGGCCACGTGATGCGATCTCGGGTTACTCGCCACCATTGCATGGTCAGTGCCTAGCGAACTACACCACTGACCCCGTCTTTCGCGCCGGCCTCAATGGCGCATCAGGACAAAACATCGATGCAGTTGTCAAACACTTTCTGCGCGTGTTCCCCAACCGAGTGGAGATCTCCGACCTTGTGTGGCTACGGACGCAGACCGAACTCCCGCTAATCGTCAAAGGAATCTGTCACCCTGACGACGTTCGACGCGCCAAAGATGCAGGGGTCGACGGGATCTACTGTTCGAATCACGGTGGTCGCCAAGCTAACGGCGGTTTGCCCGCGCTCGACTCCTTGCCGGCGGTCGTCGCTGCCGCTGATGGACTGCCGGTGCTGTTCGACTCAGGTGTGCGTGATGGCATCGACGTCATCAAGGCTTTGGCTATGGGAGCTTCAGCGGTCGGCGTTGGGCGTCCCTATGCATACGGGTTGGCGCTAAACCAGACACACGGCGCCTCGCAGGTGCTGCGCTCAATTCTTGCCGAGATGGATTTGACCATGGCGGTCGACGGCTACCCCAGCGTAGGGGATCTCAACCCTGCGGCGCTGCAAAAGATCTAGCCCGCCAGAACATGATGCGATGTTGCGTCCTGCAGACATGACACAAATTCTAGAACGATCTCAATCTCTCGGGTTAAAGCTCGGTGCGCTTCGTGACTTCGGCGAGCAGGACCGCGCCCACTACTTGACCGAGCTACTCGACTACCACGGTTGAAATATCGACTCTCGGGTCAGGGCTTTCGAACGTCAGCTCATGCCGCGTACCTGACTCACTGCGGGAACTGGCTGATCCGGGTGTTCTGGAAGGCGGTGAACAGCCAGGTTCCTGTGTGGCACACCGCGAATCGGGTCTGGACGGACCGGGCATCGGGTGGTGCGGTCGCGCCCGGGGGCATGGGGCGATCGCCCACGGTGATCAGCACCGCGACATTCGGTGCAGGGAAGCGCAGCGTGGTGGTTTCGGGTTCGGCCATGCGGGTGCCCCGCATGAACCCGTCGAAGCCCTCCTGCATGACGGTGGCGAGTTCGGTCCGGCCCTGGATGCGTTCCCCGATCACCGATACGAAATCGGCGTCGGGGGTGAACGTGGCGGCGAAGGCGGTGCCGTCACCTGCGGCCCAGGCGTCCATCTGCGCGCGCAGCAGGGCGAGGATGGCGGTTTCGTCGGTCACGACGTCACCGGTCCCCGGCGACGCAGGCCCACGAACTCGAGCGCGGCGAAACTCGCAACGAACGTTGCGCCCGCGAGCAGGAAGACCCGGCCCCAATTCGTCAGCGGAATCAGGTTGATGACAGCGAGCTCGACCATGAGCACCGCTGACAGCGCGTTGACCGCGATGACGACGGCAGCCACGCGAGACGGTAGCTGCGGGTGGCGCGCGATGAGCAGCAGTGCAGCGGCGCCGCCCAGCATGCCGACGCCGAAGGGGATCGACCAGGAGGTCGGCAATCCGAGCGGATCGCGCAATAACGGGGCCGTGGCCAGCAGAAAGGCGCCGAAGACGCCGGTGCTCCAGCCGTCTACCCGCAACGCGGTGCGCAGGCCGGGGCCCGATTCGAAGATGGTCGTCGTGGTCATGATGTCGACGTTGCCAGTGGCCGGTCATCGTCTCAATGACCTCCGAGGTCATGGCACCCGGTCGCGCCGGACCGATAGCGTGGCCGGGTGACGCGTTCGATGCAGGAATCTCCCGTCGGCACACTGCTGAGAGATTGGCGGCAGCGGCGGCGGCTGAGTCAGCTGGAGCTGGCGCTGGCCGCCGACAGTTCGGCACGACATCTGTCCTGCGTCGAGACCGGGAAGGCGCGGCCGAGCCGGGCCATGGTGCTCAAACTCTGTGATGTCCTGGAAGTTCCGCTGCGCGAACGCAATACGGTGTTGCTCGCGGGTGGATTCGCTCCGGAGTATCGAGAGAGCAGCCTGGACGACGCCCATCTCGCCGCTGCCCGTGCCGCGTTGGACACCATGCTGACCGCACACGAACCGTATCCGGCGGTCGCGGTGGACCGGTACTGGAATGTCGTTGCCACCAATCGCGCGATGGGCCTGTTCTCCAACGAGGTCGAAGAGCAGCTGATGGAAGAGCCCAACCTCTACCGCCTGGCCCTGCACCCCGGCCCGCCCGATGCCGCCACACACATGATCAACCACGGTCAGGTCCGGGAATTCCTGCTCGAACGGCTGCTCCGGCAGGTGCAGGCGACAGGCGACCCGATTCTGCGCGCACTGTACGACGAGGTCTCGCAGTACCCGGTCCCGGCGCACACCGAACCCGACCCCGGTGCGCCGACGCCGTTCGCGGTGCCGCTGCGCATCGCCACCCCGGTGGGCGAGCTACGCATGTTCAGCACCATGGTCACCTTCGGGGCACCCTCGGACGTCACGCTCGCGGAATTGGCCATCGAATTGTTCTATCCGGTGGACGAATTCACTGCGGACACGCTGCGCACGCTCTTCACCGCAGATGCCCGAACCTGCCCCTGACCGCTCGCACCGTGGTGGAGTCCGCGAGGTGCGGGCGGCTGGAATCATGAGCCACGCTGAACGCCTCGGCGCGCAAGGATCGAACACGGGCTAACGAACGCTCATGCCGATGACAGTGAGGTCGGTCAACCCGAATCGTGCCGGTCACAGAGCGAGTAGTCCCTATCTGGGCCTACGTGTATGCATTTCGGGAGGAACACGCTCCCAGAGGAAAGAGCAGCATCGAGACGCGCCACCTCTGCTCGGCACTCCGCGTCCAGGTCCCATTCGATGTGCACCACGTGACCAGCCCAGAAATTCGAGACCCACTGGAGAGCGAGGTCGATCTGCTCCCGCATCTCCAGGTGGTACTCGTTCATAGATACCTCGACCCAGCCACGCTCGGAGTCGTATCGACGGTAGTCCGCGAAAACGCCTTCGTACCAGAGATCCTCGGGAGTCAGATCCGAGTCCGAATGCCATCGGAACGTTATAGATGCCTTGGCCGACCGGCCATCGAACGGTCTGGTGCAGCCGCTCGGCTCCGGGTCGTACATTGGCCAGTTTCGGCCACCTGGCGCCCAGGGAACACTCCGCATTCGACGAGCCTGCCAGACATCCTGTTATACCGCGACCCGCGCGATACTGAGGGCCACGGCACAACTGACGAATGCAATCAACTGCCGACTACCGATCGATCGATGCGCGCCGCTCCTTGGGACGAATCACATTCTGGGCGCTATGGAATGCTGGGCCGATGAAGTTGATCGGAAGCGACGGGTACGGGGTGGAGCTGGGAGTGGTTGATTACCAATTTCCGGATGCAGTCGACCCACAGCACCGGCGAAGCTGGTTGATCATCAGCGGGACTGCGCACTCCCCACAGGGGACATGGTCGTTCCGTTGGCTGGCTTTGACTCCGGAGGATGCCGTCGCGTTGTCGCAGTGGCTTCAGCATGCGGCAGGCCTATCTGCTGACAATGAACACCGAAGTGCGCGAATGAGTTTCACCGAGCCGAACTTGACCTTCTCCTACGTCACGGATGAGGCGAGCCTGATCGATCTGAGTATCGGTCTGGATTTGGAGTTCTCGCCGCCGTGGCAACGGAATACCCGTGCGGGCGAACCATTCGTCATCTCGTGTCGGGTCGATGCCGAGTCCTTGTCGGCCGCTGCGGACGATTGGAGCGCCGAGATCGGCTCGTATCCGCCGTGAGGGACGCGCCTGAGTACGAAACGCACTCTTTGGCCGCTGGGCGCGCGGCCACGAACATCCGCTTCTGCCGATGAGCGTGCGATCGTTGGCGACGACAGCAAGGGCCGGGCCCTGCGCTTACGTGTAGATGTTGCGTCCGTACTCCTCTGGCGCCAGGGCGAAGTCGTTCGGTCGTTCAGCGCGGAGTCTGTCGTAACGCCGCTCGAACTCATCGACGGCGTCACCGAGACTGCAGCCGAGTTCGGCCCTGATGCCTTGGAGAGCCGGGAGAATTCTCTCGGCAAGGATGAGTTCGTCTACCGAAGTCTCGTCGATCACGTGAGCAGTCTGCCGGCACATGAACCGCCTCCTAGTGGGCCGTATTTGAAGTTCTTCGGCGGTCAGCCATGGCCAAAATCTGCTCAGCGGTCTTGGTCCAGACGAAGGGCTTCGCTCTCGGGTTCCAGCCGTTGATGAACTCACGGATCTTGGTCGTCAACTCGCGCACGTTGCGGAAGGTCCCGCGGTGGATGGCTTGGCGTTCGATGATGCCGAACCACACCTCGACCATGTTCAT